>QIAS01000257.1:0-3829 GCA_003225615.1 Acidobacteriota bacterium
GACCGGTTATCGCCCTGCCAGGAGGACTAGGCTATCCCCACTTGCCGATATTCGGGCACCGCGAATATCCACAGTATTTTCACAGAAATTTCACTGCAGCCTGTGAACGATTTTGCATACAATAGCAAAAGGAGTAACTCCGTTGGCTAAGTTTGAAGAGTGCCTCCAGCGGCTGGAAAAGATCGTTCAGGAACTCGAGAAGGGGGATGTCCCCCTGGAGAAGTCGCTGACTCTCTTTGAAGAAGGAATGCAGCTTTCCTCCGCCTGCCGCAAGGAACTTGATGCGGCGGAGGGCAAAGTAGAAATCCTTCTGAAACAAAACGGTAAGCTCCAAGCCGAACCGTTCGAGCCCCTGACTGAACCAGCGCGTAAATAACGCCAGTTCAGAGTGTCATCGACTCGTAGTCATAACGCCTGTGGCGCAGGAATCAGTGGCCACAGCCCAGTTGGCCGTAAAGGTAGCAGGGGGAAGTATGCAGTCGGCAAACGTAGTTCTCTTCCAAAGCGATCCTGCGATCGCGCAACTATTGGCCGTCAACCTCCGTGGTCAATTTCATTCCGTTCACGTGGCGCGTTCCCTAGGGGAACTGCGGGCAGCCATCGCCAAGCACCGCGCGAGAGTCGCGATCCTCGACGTGGAGCTTTCCGGCTTGGCCGACGTGAACCAGTTGCACCAGGAATTCCCTGGGGTTGCGATTGTTTGTACCCACCGGTTGGCCGATGAAGAGATGTGGACGGCGGCATTATCGGCAGGGGCCGATGACATTTGTCCTTCGTCGGATACTCCGGGAATCCTCCGCTCAGCGTTGCGTAACGCGTCGATGTCGCATTCCGCCGCTGCGTGATATTCAAACCGTTTTCGTACAGGACGCCTGCGGGCGTCCTTTTCTTGTTCGCACTCGACTTCAGTGAACAAAGCACGCCTTTCAAATCGGCAGACCGAAAAGCTGAAGCCTGACGCCGAAAACCTGAAGCCTGCCTTGCTATACTCACACTCCATGCTCAAGGACACTCTTGAACAGGGCCGCGCCGCCACCGACGCGGCATTGCAACGACTGTTGCCCGGAGAGACTGACTATCCGGTATCCATTCACAAGGCGATGCGGCACAGCGTGTTTGCTGGGGGCAAGCGGTTGCGGCCCATCCTGTGTATGGAGGCGGGTCGTATGGTGTCCGGTTCCCTTCCCGCAGGCATTGAGGAACTCGGCGCCGCCTTGGAAATGCTGCACACCTACTCGCTGATTCACGATGATCTTCCCGCCCTCGACAATGACGACCTGCGCCGCGGCCAGCCCACCTGTCACAAAATCTTCGGGGAAGCTATTGCCATCCTTGCCGGCGATGCTCTCCAGACCCAAGCTTACGAAGTCCTCGCGCGCCTGCATTGTCCGGCAGAAGCGCGGACCAGAATCATCGCGGAAATTGCTCGGGCCACGGGAACCGTGGACGGGATGATCGGTGGGCAAGTGGCGGACTTGGAAGCGGAGCATACTCGGCCCGACGCGAAAATGTTGGAGTACATTCATCGCTCCAAGACCGCCGCACTGATCACCGCCAGTTTGGTTAGCGGCGGATTGTATGGCGGGGGAAACGATGCAGCGGTCGCTAAGCTGCGCTCCTTCGGAAAGAACGTCGGGCTGGCATTTCAAATCGTGGACGATATTCTCGATGTCACGCAAACCTCTGAGCAGTTGGGCAAGACCGCCGGTAAAGACACTGTAGCGGAAAAGGCCACATACCCGGCGCTGTTCGGAATTGAAGAATCAAACCACAGGGCCGATGGTCTGGTGGATCGAGCTTGTTTGGAGCTCGAAACCTTTGGGTCGCGTGCCGACACTCTGAAGAGCCTGGCCCGATTTTTGGTGGAACGGAAGAAATAGGCGGACTGCGGATCGCAACTCAACACTATTCGTTGGACGACGGCCGAGTTCTCCGTGCAACGATTCGCAATACGGCTTGCATCTGACTGTGCAACCGCAGCTCAGGATCCGCCTTGTGCTGCCAGTTCTCTTGTATAATTTCACGATTCTCACGTCCAAAAGACCGCGCGTCACAACCGCTTTACTGAGATAAGCCTTATGACTCGTTTTGTGTTTTGCGCCGTGTTTCTGGCTTTCCCGTGGAACTGTGCTTGGGGCCAGAGTCTGACTCGCCGGCCCGGACAACCTTCAGCAGCAAGCAACGGCGCAATTCCCACCCAAGCAGCGCCGACTCTAACTCCGTTAACGGTGCCCACTGGCACGCCCTTGAAGGTCGCCCTCGATCAAGAGGTGCGTGTACAAAAAGTCGGACAACCTCTTCGCGGAAAAATAGTTGAACCGGTGTATGCGTTCGACAAACTGGTCATTCCAGTTGGGACGGAAGTGGTCGGCAAAATCTCAGCCATTGACGGGGTCCCAAAGACACGACGCGCCGCGGCCGCCTTGAACGGCGAGTTCTCACCTTTGCGGCAGGTGCATATCGACTTCAGCGAACTGGTGATGGCAGATGGCAGGCATGTCCCGCTACAGACCGAAGTTACTCCAGGATCCGGCGGAATTCTGCAGTTCGTCCCTGCCCGCGAAAAAGAGCCACCCAAACCGGGTAAGAAAGATGAAGTCAGGAGCGCCGCCTCGCGGAAGATCGGCGAGGCCAAGAAGGAAGTACATCGGCAGTGGGATGCTGCCAAAAAGCAGCTTCACGAACCAGGCAAGATACACCGACTGGAACGGTACGCGGTCGCACAACTCCCGTATCATCCGCAGTACATGGATTCCGGGACTAGTTTTAATGCGGACCTGCGACGCCCGCTCGATTTCGGAGCAGAGCCGCTTACTCCCGCGGTACTGGAGCACATCGGAACGCTGCCACCTTCGGGAAGCGTCGTGCACGCAGTACTCGTGACGCCTCTGGGTTCTGCAAACAGCAAGAAGGGGGATCCGGTCGAAGCGGTCATCACTCGGCCGCTCGTCGCCTCCGATCACTTATTTCTCCCCGAGGGCACCCGGCTTAAAGGCTCTGTCCTGCAAGTGCGTCCCGCGCGCAGGCTTGGCCGAAACGGACAGCTCCGGATTGTGTTTCACCAGGTTGTTCCGCCCAGCGGGATTGAAGAAAAAGTGCAGGCCAGTCTCGAAGGGGTGCAGGTCGCTAAAGGAGAGCATCTGCAACTCGATTCTGAGGGCGGCGCTCAAGTTATCGCGCCCAAAACACGCTATCTGACAACAGCGATTTCCGTCATGTTGGCCGCCTCCTCGTGGCCAGTTCCTCCATCGGGGATGGTCATGGTCGAGATAATGACGGAGATTTTCGCCACGGTGGCGCAGGTGACGTGGGTAGCGGCGCCGCGAACGGCGCATCTGGATTCCGCTTTCTAGGCACGATCGTGGGAGCGTTCGCCCACTCCCGGGTCGTAGCCTCGGGATTCGGATTCTATGGAGCAGCTATGTCCGTGTATTCCCACTTTCTTGCCCGAGGCCGTGACGTGGTTTATCCGAAGGACATGTCGATGATGATCGGGCTGGGAACCAGGGAGAAACAACCGCTGGCCGGAGCGGAGCCCACTACAAATCTGAGGCATCGCAACATAGGTCCTCTTTAGAGCAGCTTCTCACCTGTTGCTCCCCTATGGTAAAAATCTAATCAGGGCGATGGAGTTCGCCATAACCGCCTGCGCGCAGGCTGATAACTCCTACGAAATTTGTAGGAGAACTCCATCGTGCTCGATCTGCTTGCGATTTCTGCGGGCGCCATTTTCGGCGCCAATGCCCGCTACGTTCTGAGCCGATACGCGGCCCGCTTGCTGGGACCAGTGTTTCCCTATGGAACATTGATTATCAACGTTCTCGGTAGC
>QIAS01000257.1:3982-4918 GCA_003225615.1 Acidobacteriota bacterium
GATGCTGATGGCGACTAATGTTTTCGCCAATAACCTGCTCTGCCTGGCAGCAGCTCTGGCCGGTATGGGATTGGCTCGCGTACTGTAAAATGCCTGACGTAATGGCTGTGCAAGTCACGATTTATCTGAACGAAGCCGACCAGTGGCACCATCGGCCGCTTCACATGGAGATTCTGAATTATCTGCGTAAGGAAAACGTCTACGCGGCAACTGCTGTGCATGCCGTGGCTGGCTTTCTGGGGCGGCATCGCGTGGAGACGACGCATCTGGTGGACGTGGGAGGAAAACTGCCGGTAATTATCACCTTCGTGGATACGGACGAGCACGTCAATCGGGTCCTTCCGACGTTAAAGCAAATGGCGGCGCATCGGCTGATTGTTCGCGAGAATGTAGTTCTTGAGCAAGGCAATCTCGACTGACATGCCCAGCGCCCCTCTCGATATCCTGGCCATAGCCGCGCACCGCGACGATGTGGAGCAGACCAGCGGCGGAACGCTTCTAAAAATGGCGGAGCGTGGTCATCGGACCGGAATTCTCGATCTCACCCAAGGCGAGATGGGCACCCGCGGCACTGCCGAAGACCGTGCCCGCGAAGCCGCCGAGGCGGCCCGAATCCTGCGCGTCTGCTGGCGGAGTGCGCTAGACATTCCGGACGGCCGCGTGGAGAACACGTGGGAGAATCGGCTGAAGGTCGCTCGCGTGATCCGCGAACAACGTCCACAGGTACTGATTCTGCCCTACTGGAAAGGACGCCATCCCGACCACTACACCGCCTCTAAACTCGGATACGAGGCCTGTTTCCTGGCTGGTCTAGCCAAACTCGATCTCGGAGCAGCGCCCCACCGCCCTTTCAAAATCATTTACGCGACTCTTTATTACGACATACGCCCAACCTTCGTAGTAGATATCACCAGCCAGTTCGAGGCCCGCTTCCGG
>QIAS01000257.1:4942-5434 GCA_003225615.1 Acidobacteriota bacterium
CGGCAAAGACCTCTTCCCTGCCCATGCCGAAATCCGCGCCCGGATTGAGGCTATGGCCCGTTTTTACGGCATGCTTGGCGGCGTTACCTACGCTGAACCGTTCCTGCAAAATGAAGTGGGACTAGTCGAAGATCTCCTGCAGATTCCAGTGAAGTCCATATAAGACCAGTGGCATTGAGCACAATCCTGACCCGCGTGGCGAACCTTGCCGGGCATCACAGCAGTTTGTGACAAGCCTCATAGGCGGTCGCGATACTGGGTGCGATCATTTGCCCTGTGTCATCTTTCGCCGCGAGGAATCCTATGGCCACCTGCCTGGCTACCACCTCTCGCATTTTGAACTCCAGCCTCTCGCAGCGCGTGATGAGCGCTGAAGAGGCTGCGGCACTCATCGACTCTGGTACTCGAATCTGCATGAGCGGATTCACCGGCTCCGGCTATCCCAAGGCTGTACCCTTGGCGTTAGCGCGGCGGATCGCGGACGCTAACCTC
>QIAS01000392.1:0-4859 GCA_003225615.1 Acidobacteriota bacterium
TGCCCTCCCAGGGAACCGATGATTTTATTTTTCTCGCCGACCTGGTGGCCTATCACGCGGCTCGCATGTACCAGGGCTACGATATCGTTTCCTCAGCAGCCTTTCGCGTCACGCGCAACAGCAACCTTTACCTGCAGGAAGAGGAAGCGCGCAGTTTGCTCGAATCGGTTCGCGCCGAACTGCACAATCGCCGCAAAGGCGATGCCGTCCGGCTGGAAATCGAAGCCGATGCGGATCCCGAAATCATCGAGCGTCTGCGCACCGTCTTTGAACTGGAGCCTTGGCAGGTTTTCTCGGTGAATGGACCAGTAAATCTGTCGCGCTTATTCAACATTTACGAACAGACGGCACATCCGGAGCTGAAGTTCAGGACTTTTGCGCCCCGCGAATTGCGGCTTACCGCCAAATCCACCGACTTGTTCGAAGAACTCCGGCGTCACGATATTCTGCTCCACCATCCTTTTGACTCTTTTGACGCTGTGATCGCGTTCATTGAATCCGCCGCCGAAGATGACCGGGTACTTTCCATCAAGCAGACGCTTTATCGCACCAGCGAACATTCCCTCGTTGTTCCCGCACTCATCGCGGCGGCGGCTAAAAAAGAAGTCACTGCGGTGGTGGAGCTAAAAGCGCGCTTTGATGAAGCTTCCAACATACGCTGGGCCCGCGACCTGGAAGATGCAGGGGTGCAGGTCTTCCACGGCCTGGTCGGCCTCAAGACCCATTGCAAACTGTCGTTGTTGGTTCGGCGTGACCCCGACGGGGTGACGCGCCGCTACGCGCACCTTGGCACGGGCAATTACAACGCCAACACCGCCCGCATCTACACCGATCTCAGCCTGCTGACCGCGGACCCGGAAATCACCGCAGCCGTACACGACGTTTTTAGTTTTCTCACCGCTTACGCTGAACATCCTACTTACGAGCCGCTCTTGGTTGCTCCGCTGGACCTGGCAGAAAAAAATCTTTCGCTCATCGATCGTGAAGCCGAGCACGCTCGGCAGGGCCGGCCCGCACGCATCATCTCCAAGATGAACGCTTTGCTCGACAAGAACATGATTATGGCTCTTTATCGGGCTTCACAGGCTGGCGTGGACATTGATTTGATCGTGCGTGGAATGTGCGCGCTGCGTCCCGGCGTTCGCGGCATTAGCGATCGGATTCGGGTTCGCAGTATCGTTGGCCGCTTCCTCGAGCACAGTCGAATTTTTTACTTCGCGAATGGCGGCCAGGAGGAAATCTATCTGGGCAGTGCCGATTGGATGTCACGCAATTTGTTCGAACGGGTGGAAGTCATGTTCCCGCTTAAAGACGCCCTATTGCGCGAGCGCGTGCATCATGAAATTCTTGACGCCTATCTGGCAGATAACGTGAAAGCGCGTTTGCTGGTGCGGGACGGCCTCTACCTGCGGCCTTGGCAGCTGCAGAAGGGCAAGCGGCAACTCAAACCGCCTACCGGAGCGGCCGCTTTTAACGCCCAGGAATTCTTGATTGCCCTGGCTGAGGGCAAACTGTCAGGCGGAGTTCCAGTCCTGGCGCCGGCAGTCCGCCGCATCGCTCGCGCGAGAAAGGAACCCTAATCCCCGATGATTATCTACTTCTTGCGCCACGCCCCGAAAAAGGACGAAAAACGAGCTCTCGACAAGGAAGGCATTGAACAGTGTGGTTACATCGGGCGCGCGCTGGCCGCCATGGACGTCCAGGTTGATGCCATTATCTCCAGCCCCTTGAAGCGTGCCACTCAAACCGCGTCTCTGGTGGGCAACGAGCTTGGGTACGAAAGCAAATTGCAGATCGAACCAGGCCTCCGGCCGCAAGCCACCTTTGCCGAGTTTCGCAAGTTGCTCGACAAATATTCCCGACAAGAGGCCATCATGGTGGTAGGACACAATCCCAACCTAAGCGAGTTCCTGGGACGAACTATCAGCGACGCGGGATGCGAAGCAGGCGTGGATTTGAAGAAAGGCGCGGTTGCCAAGGTAGAGACCCGCCGCAATTCCGGCACCCTGCATTGGGGCCTGACGCCGAAAATTGTGCGCACTCTCTACGCGGCTGCCACGGAAAGCTCGCGGCTAAAGATCTCGCGGAAGTAGCTCCGATCTTTCTCAATTGCCCAAAGTTCCAGGTCCACTCCCATTTTTTGCCTGGGCACGAGCTTCAGTTGCACGCTCCCATTGCGCACCTGGACTTGCGCCCTTTCCACTGCCGCACTGCGGCCCAGGTTCAAGGAGCGCGCCAATCGCAGCAACAGAGAGGCTTTTCGTACGTGTTCCTGGTCCGCAGGGGTAAGCACCTTCATGGCTGGATCAGTCGCGGTTGGCCGTGATTTGCCCAGATAACGTGCGATAGCCGCGATGATGCGCCGCTGCTGCGGAGTGTATCCCATGATCTCCGAATTCGAAATGATGTAGTAGGCATGCCGATGCCGTCCGCTGCGGTTTATATAGTCACCTACCTCGTACAGCATTGCCGCGGCAGAAAGCCACTCGCGGTACTCGGCCGGCAGCCGATGCACCGACTTGAGTGTGGCAAACAGATGCATGGCAGCTTCCCGAACCTGCAGCGCATGGTGCATCTCTACCCGATAATGGTCGACGGCATTGGTGATTGAATCCCATCGCTCCGATTCAATCTGCTTACCCGATCGCGTGCTGCGGTCGTACTCGGCTGCCATTTGTGCCAGCAAGCCGTCGCGAAGTCCCAGGGGAGAATATCGGAACCCCCGTAACTGGCAACGCTCGAGAAGTTCGGCATAAACCAGCGCACCGGCTGCGATGATCTCGGCGCGCCGCGGTCCGATCCCCTCGATCTTGCGCCGCTCCTCGATGCTCAGGCGGCAGATCCTTTTGGCGATCCGCTTCATGGCTGCGCGTGAAACCGCCGTTTGCTCCTTGCCGGAGCCTTGCGCTGAATGGCTGGCCGCAGCCAGCGCCGCAGCCGTTCCCGAAGTCGCGATCACAACTTTGACGCGCGCTTTGATGATACGGTCGGCGATACGCGTCACTTCGCGCCCCACCAGCGCCCGCAAGCGTTTCAACTCTCCCTTGCGAGGCGGGTCATGATGCAGGAATTCATCCGTCAGCCGAACCGCGCCCAGCGGCAGGCTGACCGTGCCTTGTATGTGACCCTTGTTGGAAATCGTCAGCTCACAGCTGCCGCCACCCAGGTCGATCATCAAAACCGGGGAGGCATTCATTCGCGTGCTGGACACCAGGCCGAGATGGATGAGCCGCGCCTCTTCCAGCCCGGAGATGATCTCCACCTTCCACCCCGTAGCCGACCGCACCCACTCCAGGAAGGCGCGCGAATTGCGCGCATCCCGAAGGGCGCTGGTCGCAACCACTCGCACCGGATCAGCTCCAAAGCGCTGGGCCGCGCGGTGAAACCGGCGCAGAACCTTCACCGTCTCGGCCATCGCCTCCGGCGACAGAAACCCCGACTTGAACACTTGCTCGCCGAGTCGCGTGACCTCGCGATCTTCATGAACCGGGCGCAGGCGCCGCCCGCTCACTCGCGCAATCTTCAGCCGGACGGAATTGGACCCGATATCAACTGCCGCAAAGGTGGGCATGGAGAGTAGAGCCGACTAGCGTAGGCCTCCCAAGACTCATCCCAGTCATCTCACAAGTGACGCGCACACCGCAACTCCCCATTTCGAGTATGGCGCTTAAGGTTTTTGTGCGGGCGGGCACAGAAGATTTCGGACGGCGGCTACTCTGTTGAAAGCGGACGAGAAAACGGAGAAGTTTCTAAGCGGTAGCCCGAACGGGCTCGGTATGGCTCGTGGATGGCTTGCGGCTGGACGCGGCAACGCCTGATTGCGCTCTCTTTGCCCCATCGATGCTCGTCGCTGTCCCGAATAATCCTTTTCGCATCTCGGTCACCACCCGCACCGCATGACGAAACTTCGCCCCGGTCACATTGTGCAATGCTGAGAGCAGGGCCGAGTCGGGTGCATCATGGATAATTTTCTCAGCGCTCTGCGACAGCAGCCACCAATCGTGCCAGTCCCCTAATGCATCCTGCATGCTGACCAGAGAACGAATAAAAGGCTCGGCTTCTGGAGCCTTCCCCGCCAGCTCAGCGACGTAACGGGCCCGCTTCCCCGCAATACGGTACTGGTGCAAAACGTCCTCCGTGAGTGGCAATTGTGGCTTTGAGACATCCGTGAGCCTCTGCCGAGCCACTCGCAACGGCTCAGTAGTTTCCGCTATTTCATAGTTCTTCGCGGCCTTCTTCAACCGCTTTCCCAATTCGCGAGTCGTAACTTTGTCTAACGAGTCATGAAGCTTCCGCTCACGCTTGCCGCGCATTTCGGTGAGGGCATCCAGAAGCTGTGCCTTGCGTCTCGGCTCCTGGGGTATCTTGAGGCTGTGCAGAGCGGCAATCTGCACATCGAGATCACGTACCCGGCCGGCACGCCGGCGCAACCGGCCCAGCAGCTTCAGCAGCTTTTTGTCATTGCGGCTCAGTTTGGGTGGGAGCTCCTCCAGCAACGCCTGCAGCCGCCTCGAATACGTGCGGAACTGGTGGACATCATTGGGCTGGGGCTTATTCGCCAGTTTGTCCAGCTGGCGATTCAATTTTTGAAACACAAAACGGGTGCGCTCTCGGTCAACTGGCATAGAAGCAAAACCTGGGGAGTGCAAAAAATACAGATTTATCAGGAAAAAGACAATAGCGGCTGAGCCCAACCGGCTCCCGGCCCATCCGTTAACAGCAGATAATCGAAACTCATTTTAACACTGAATCGAAGTGTGGGTGGGGCTGGTAAAAAATGAGGAATGAACTGCCATACACCACGCATGCACGGGCCTAGACTTCCTTGTGCCTGGTGTCGCCGCTGAGCAATTGCAAAG
>QIAS01000392.1:4953-10448 GCA_003225615.1 Acidobacteriota bacterium
CTCCGCATAACCCACGGCTTAGCGCCGCAAAAGGAGTCTTCTTGCTCCCTTCCAGCCGCATGCGCTCCGCCACGCCTTCGAGCACCTTCTCACACACCGCACGCGTGGCTTCAGGAGTAACATCGCGCGGCGCAATTCCCGTGCCGCCTGTTGTAACCACCAGCCGCACTCGTTTGCTGAACTCGATTAGTGTTTTCTCAATAGCTGCTTGATCGTCAGCAACCACAGTCCGGGCCAGCACCTCGAATGCATGTTTTTTCAGAGCGTCCGCTACCGCCGGTCCGGAAAGATCCGCCCGTTCACCCCGGGAAGAAGAATCGCTGATCGTGACTACTGCCGCGCTAAGCTCTTCACGTGTCGAGGAGGACATCTTCTTCCTCCTCCTCTTGCCCCGAGTCGCGCCTCGATTCATCGAGCAGCCGCAGCCCCTCCATCAGTAGTCCTTGCGTATTGAGCTTCGTAGTCTGCTCGGTAGTCTTTCCTTCAAAGTTGACCTGGAAGTTGCCATCCGTCCAGCGCAGCACTTTAAACACCGCCTCGTCGCCCGTCGACGAGCCATACTTGGCGTGCACCACTTGCCCTTGGGTGAAATACAAATCGCACGTCTCTTTTTCATTGGTCAGCGTCAGCTGGCAGCTCTTACGCCCCATCTCCAGCGACTGCACCAGGTCAATCACATTCATCTGAGACAGGCTGCCCCGCAACACGCCGTCGCTTGAGGCCGACTTCGATAATTTCTCCAGAGCAATCTTGTCGATAACCCGCTTGATGCGATGAGTTGCTTCCTTCAGGAAGAAAGGCTTTTCTACAAAGTCGTCGGCCGGATCCTGTTGTGACAACTTTTCCGTGATGTCATTCTTTGTAGCCATCAGGATCACCGAGATCTTCGCGGTACCCGGACGGCTCTTCAGCTTCTCCACCAACTGCCGCCCGTCCATCCCCGGCATCCGGTAGTCGCTCACGAGAAGGTCCGGAGTGTCATCCACCGCCTTGAGCAGCGCGTCAGCAGCATCGCTAGCGGTAGTCACCGAGGCCAGCGCCGACAGCGACTGCTTCAGCAGGCGCAGGACCATCGGATTGTCATCCACTAACAGAATTTTGACGTTGCTGACCATCGCTTACGGTTTCCGCTGCCTACGGTAATCCCCGCTCTTTCCTCCTGACTTGCTCTCCAGCACCACCTGCCGGATCTCAATTCCCTTATCCAGGGCCTTGGTCATATCGTAGATTGTCAGGGCGGCAACGGTGGCGGCTACCAGCGCTTCCATCTCCACTCCGGTCTCGGCCCGGGTCTTAACTTTTGAGGTAATGGCAACGCCATTCTCGCACAGCCGCATATCCACATCAACGTGCGAGAGCGCCAGAGGGTGGCACATGGGGATCAGTTCGGAGGTGCGCTTGGCCGCCATAATGCCCGCCAATCGTGCTACTTCCAGAGGATCCCCCTTGGGATTCCGCGGCAAAGCCTGCAGGACGGCTGGCTTCATCTCGACAAACGCACTGGCTTCAGCTTCGCGATCGGTAGCTGCCTTCGGAGAAACGTCCACCATCCTCGCCCGCCCCGCCCGATCATAATGAGAGAGCTTCTTTGGCATCCGGATGAGGTTATCTTACATGGCAAGGGCCTTCTTCATTAGTGATTGTTGATTTTTGATCGTTGATTTCAACTCTAAACTGTGATCCTGAGCGGAGTCGAAGCACCCCGCATCAGCTGGACTCAGAACAGACGTGTAGAGGAATTCGGCGCGCGCTCTCTGGGGCCCCGACCTTTTGCTCGATGCCTCCATCGCGCCTGCTCCGGTGGTGGAATCCCGCTGCGTTGTCGTTCTCACAGCTCTGAGGTTTTCCCCCATTTGAACAATCAAAAATCAACAATCAACAATTTCTTCCTGTAAACTTCTTTGGAATACTTCCCCGTCCAATGATCGGCACAACCATTTCCCATTACCGAATCCTGCAGAAGCTTGGCGGTGGCGGCATGGGTGTGGTGTATGAAGCTGAGGACCTCAAGCTCGGCCGGCATGTTGCCCTCAAGTTCCTGCCCTCGGATCTTTCTTCCGATCCGGCAACGCTGGACCGTTTTCAGCGCGAGGCCCGCGCCGCCTCCGCCCTTAATCATCCGCACATCTGCACCATCTACGAGATCGACGAGCATCAGGGCCAGCCCTTTCTCAGCATGGAACTGCTGGAGGGCCAGACGCTCAAGCATCTCATCGCCAACAAGCCGATGGACCTGGAGGCCGTGCTGGACCTCGGTTTACAGATTGCCGACGCGCTCGACGCGGCGCACGCCAAGGGCATCGTGCATCGCGACATCAAGCCGGCCAACATCTTTGTCACCAACCGTGACCAAGCCAAGATTCTGGACTTTGGCCTTGCCAAACAGACCGCAACGGTCGGAAGTGCGGCCAAAGCCGGAGACGCCGGCGCCGCCACCATGACCGCCGAACACCTCACCAGCCCGNNGAGCAGGCGCGCGGCAAGCCGCTGGACCCACGCACGGACCTTTTTTCCTTCGGGGCTGTCATTTACGAGATGACGACCGGCGTCTTGCCTTTCCGCGGCGATTCCCCTGCGGAAATCTTTGACGCAATTCTTAACCGCCCGCCCGCTCCCATCGCCCGCCTCAACCCCTCGGCGCCTCCCGAACTGGAGCGCATCATCGCCAAGGCGCTCGAAAGAGATCGTGAAACGCGTTACCAGCATGCATCCGACATCCGCGCCGATCTCAAGCGCCTCAAGCGCGAAACCGAATCCGGCCGCATGGTTGCGAGTTCGTCTGCGACCACGCCCGCGGTTACCGCCGGTCCTGTCACATCTGGTCGCAGAATTCTTGTACTCACTGTGCTGACGATGGTCGTGTTGCTCAGCGTTTTTTACTTCTGGTACACGCGATCCCACTCAGTCAGTGCCCCGAACCCAGCCGCTACCTCCGCATCTCCCACATCAATCGCGGCCCGTTCCGCGTCGCTGCGCACCATGGCCGTCCTGCCATTTCGATCCCTCTCGGGCACTTCGGGTGACGAGGCGTGGGGCATCGGCATGACCGACGCCATCATCACCCGTTTGGCATCACTCCAGAATTTGGCCGTTCGCCCCACCAGCTCAGTCTTGAAATACCTCAAGAACCCCGCCGATCCTTCCCAGGCCGCCCAGGAGTTGCAAGTGGATTCGGTGCTCGACGGCACCTACCAGCGCGGCGCCGGAGTCATGCGCGTCTCCGTGCAGCTGATCGAATCGCGGCACTCAGGCTACCCGCTGGGCCGATCACTACGACTTGCGCACCAACGACATGCTCAAGTTTCAGGACGAAATTGCGCAGAAAGTTCTCGCCGGCTTGCAGGTGCAGCTCACCAGCAAAGAGCAGCAGACGCTCCAAGCCCCGCTCACCTCTTCGCCGCAGGCCTACAACTACTATCTGCAAGGCCGCTTTTACCGCAACGAATACTTCATGCGCTCGCGCCTGGAGAGCATTCACCAAGCCCGGCAGTTCGCCCAGCAGGCTGTCGACAACGATCCCTCATTCGCCGAAGGCCACGCGCTGCTTGCGGACATGTACTCCATGGAAGCCGCCAATTTTGCCCAGAACGCTGGCCCAAATCTGGCCAAGGCTATTGCCGTGGCTCGCCATGCGGTCGAACTCAAACCTAATTCTCCCGAATGCCTGGTTGCCCTCGGTTCCTCCCTCACCGAAGGCGGGCGTAACCTTGAAGCGCTTAACGTGCTGCGTCACGCCACTGCAGTCGCCCCTAATTCCGACGAGGCCTGGGACCTGCTCGGCTACCTCTATCACTACACTGGCCTGCTCGATCTGGCTGAGAAGGCGTACGACCGCAGCATTGAGCTGAATCCCACCACCGTTCGTATTCACTGGATGCGCGCCCGCATGCACTTGTTCCAGGGGCACGCCGCGGAAGCCGAGCAGGAGATGAGGACCGTCCTTGCCACCAACCCCGACCAGTTCAAAGCCTTGGCGTATCTCGGCGAATTCCTCTACTACCAGGACAAACTCGACGAAGCCGAAAAGGTTTTTGCCCGTTCCCTGGAGCTTTCGCGTGACAGCGGCGACGACGCGCCGCAGCTCCTCTCCGCTTTCCTGTACGCCTCCCGCGGCCAGCGTGCCAGGATCCTCCCCGCCGTCTTCCAGTACAAACCAGAACAGGTCATCGACGGTGACCTCGCCTACTGGCTAAGCGGCATCTACACCATGTTGGGCGAAAGAGACCAGGCAATTCTCTGGCTGAAGAAGGCCGTAGCGCTAGGAAATCACAACTACCCGTGGTTCCAGCGCGACAAGAACTTCGCCCGCCTCCGCAACGACCCCGAATACCAGCGCATCATGGAAACCCTTCGCCTGCACTGGGAGGAGTACAAGCAAGCAACCATGTAGGACGGACACTCCTGTCCGTCTCGTAAGTTACCCTACGCCTTGGTGGCTGCACCTATGCTTTAGGGCTCAGCCTGACTCTCTCGTATTGTTCTGCCAAAATGCGTGCCAGTTCTGCGGTAAGTTGCAAAAGCTTTTTCGGATCTTTTTCCCGCGAAGCTTCTGCGGCGATTGCCTGCCACGTTCTCTTGGGCTGTGCGCTGTCGGGCGACATCACAGGACCCCTCTCCATTTGGAGAGAGTTATAACACCGTGGTTAAGAAAGGAATGTTCGATGCTGTACCGAAAGGCAAAGAATCCGAGCCGTCCCGGTCCAACCTTCGGCGGCGCCGCTCGGGCCTTACGCTGTCGAGATTAGCAGCAACGTCCCCACGCACCAGCACCTCTACCGTAAATCGTTCTGTGGAGTCGAAGGATCCCATGCTTGCCCGAGCTGCAAAAGGGATCAGGCAACCGCGAGCCCAGGCAAAAAAAGCCGAGCACAGGGACGCGAATGTATCCTCCCCTGGTACACATTCGGGCCACAGGCTCGGCGCGGGAAACTCTTACCCCCACAAAATAACCGAGCATTCAGTAACACGGATGTGTCTCATCCCCCGAGGCAACACATTCGGCTGGAAGCTCGACCAGAGTGGCCGTATATTATCCTCGTTCTTACCGCAGTCAACTGAAATTTGTGTTGCGGATTAAAAATGTGAATGACCGCTGATGTATTTTGCTACAGAACGCCGACGCAGCAGGCTTTGTAACAGTGGTTAGTATTGGAGCCGCGCGATCAGCATCTCTACCAGCTGAGAGCGTCCAGGTCTTCTACAATCAGCAATACGCCGCGCCGAGCTTTCTTCCCGTGCCGTACCAGCAGATCGCGCCATATCTCCATGACGCGGAAATGCCGTCCCTGAAACGTGACTTTTTCCGCAACTTTAGGGATCTGGTTTTTGGGATAGTCATGCAGCACACGCCGACTTCTCGCTCCGCGTTCCTGAATAAACAACTCGACCCCAGTCTTCCTCATACCGCCATGCCGCGGATCGCGCCGTTTGGATACATATCCGATGCCCTGCATCCTCATAGTGCGCAATTTGGCCTTTATGATCCAGATTACAAT
>QIAS01000393.1 GCA_003225615.1 Acidobacteriota bacterium
AATCTCCTGCAAAATGATTTCAAGAACCATTCCGGACCAAAGTGCATCAGCGGCTAAAGCCGCCTCTCGGAGCAACGCAGTTACTGCAGCGCTGAAAGCGCTGCGCCACCCTAAGTCGCCGACGATTCAGTTTTTCAACTCTCCTCAGGTTGGGCCTGACAAAGATTGTTGCTAAAGCTCTAGAGGTGATTCTTACGTCTCAGAGCGCCGGCCGATCTTATGGCGCCCCGCAATCGTGCGCCCAGACCGCGGGCGAACATCAGATCGAGAAATCCTTCCATCTGGCGGCCGAACGACTCGCCGTAACCGTACCACCAGACTTTCTTGATTCCGGGGAGCCGATCGCTGTCGAGATACTTGATGCGCACCATTTCTTCCAGGCCGAAGCGTCCGTGCGTGCGGCCAATGCCGCTAGACTTAAAGCCGCCATGGGGGGCCTCACTGAGGCCGAAGCACGAGACGGCGTCGTTCACCATGACAGTTCCGGCAGCGATGCGCCGGGCCAGCGCTTCACCGCGATCCTGATCTCGCGTCCAAATGGTGGCCGCAAGGCCGTATTCCGAGTCGTTGGCAAGCCGAACGACTTCCTCGTCGCTGCGGAAAGACATTACGGGCAGCACCGGGCCGAAAGTTTCCTCGCGCATGATTCGCATGTCATGGTTCACGTCCGCAATCACGGTCGGCGCATAAAAACTGGGCCCAATTTCCTTCATACGGAAGCCGCCCGTCAGCACGCGGGCGCCGTGGGCTCGAGCGTCCTCCACGTGCGACTCCACAATCTTCAATTGTCGCTCGTGGATCATCGGCCCGACATCGGTTTCCGGATCCAGACCATTGCCGATCCGCAGCCGCTTGGTTTTGTCCACGCACGCTTGGAGGAAGGGTTGGTAAATGCTGTGATGGACATAGCAGCGCTCTACCGACAAGCAGGCCTGCCCGGCATTCACAAACGCTCCCCAGACGGCACCGCTAGAAGCGACGTCTACGTTCGCGTCGTCGAGCACCAGCAGAGGATCTTTACCGCCCAACTCGAGAACAACGGGCAGGAGTCTGGCAGCCGCGCTCTGCGCTATGCGCTTGCCGGTTGCCGCGCTTCCGGTGAAGATCAGCTTGTCAATTTCCGAATTGATCAGTGCCGCGCCGGTTTCGCCGTCCCCCACCAGCACCTGAAAGGCATCTGCCGGAACGCCCGCTGCGTGCAGAAGTGAAGCCAGTTCCAGCGCCGCCAGCGAGGTGAATTCGGAAGGCTTCACGACAACGGTATTGCCGACAACCAGCGCGGCCAGGCTCTCGGTGGCGGGAATCGAGAACGGATAATTCCAGGGGGAAATGATCCCTATCACTCCGTAAGGTTCGCGGAGAATGCGGCCGGACTTGGTTTTCATGGCTAGATTGCCATGCGGCACGGCTTCATCGCGCAGGAACTTGTAGGCGTTTTCGATGCAGAAGCGAGCCGCATCCAGCACAACCAGAACTTCGGTCAGGAGTGCTTCCGCGTACGGCTTGCCCGCCTCGCGCGTAATCAGGTGGGCGACATCAGATTTTTTTTCATAAAGCTTTTCTTGAAAATCGCGCAGAATCGCGACGCGGCGCCGAACGCCCAGATCGTTCCAGCTTGCTTGCGCGGCACGGGCGCGGGACACTGCAGTACGAACTTGATCTTCGCTGGCGGACTCGAATTCGCGCAGGCGCTCCCCTGTAGCGGGATTCGCCGAGAGGACTTTCCGGGCTGCGACTTGGAGGTCAATCGCCATGAAACAGAGAAAGTTTACGCTGGCGATGGCGCTCGCGCCAGATACGGTTTGCCCGCCCATGTTAGGCGGCTCTCATCAGACGCGTCTTTAATACTCAACGCTGACCAGATAGAGGCCGTTGGCTGGAGCTGTTGCGCCGGCCGCAGCCCGGTCCCGCGCTTTCAAGATGCGCCTCACATCCTCGGGTTTCAACGTGCCTTTGCCCGCAAGCACAAAAGTTCCAACCAGGTTGCGCACCATGTGGTGCAAAAAACCGCTGCCGCGGATGGTATAAACGAATTCTTCACCCTGTCGTTCCCAGCCCGAAGAAAAGACCTGCCGCACGCTGGAAAATCCCTCTCCATTTTCCTCTCGTCCTTTTTCGGGGTCGACGGCTGCAAAGGAGGTGAAATCATGCTCTCCGACCACAGTTTCCGCGGCTTGGCGCACGGCTTCTTCATCGAGCAGATAGGGGTAATGCCATACATAGCGGGCCAGGAATGGCGGGCAAATGGGTCCACGAAAAATCCGGTAACGATAGGTTTTGGCTTGAGCCGACTTGCGAGCGTGAAACTCTGGCGCAGCTTCGGATACCTCCAGCACGCGAATGGAGGCAGGCAAAATATCATTCAGTGCTTTGACCAGATTTTCCGCGGGGATGCGAGAAGCAGTTGCAAAAGTCGCGACCTGCGCCAGTGCATGGACACCGGCGTCGGTTCGTCCCGAGCCTTGGGGCAAGACTTTTTCGCCGGTCAGCCGTCCAATAGCGGAGGCCAGTGTGCCCTGGACGCTAACCGCGTGAGGTTGCACTTGCCAACCTGAGAAATCCGAGCCGTCATAGGCCAGGACCAATTTGATATTACGAATGATTTGCTCGGAGTCTTTCACCGGCTGCGTCTCATCAAATCGGTTTACAAACTTTTACAATTTTCTGGCTTTGATAGACCCACGTGCAACCAAAGCCAGCATGCCGTCAGCTATACTATTGCACTTCCCAGAAACTGAGCACTTCGGATGTGTTCCGCGGTGCACGGTCAGGTAAGGAACCTTCGCCGCGCGCCTTACGTACCACAAACGTCTATTGGGAGACTTCCACAGGTCCTACTTAAGATGCTTTTTTCATGGAGATAAGCCAATGCAATTGCCCTGTTTGATTTCCGCAGCCCGGCAAATAGCTGCGGTGGCTTTGTGTGCCGTGCTGGTCAGTCCCGGTTGGGCCCAGCAATCGCAGAGTGCGGTACCGGCGGAGCAGCCGCAGGCGCCTCGGCCGCAGCAGTTTCAGCCGAAAGATTACTCCAAGCCGCGGAGCCATTTTCCCAATCCTTTTGCTCCCTATATGCCGCAGCATGTTTCGCCGCCAAGCTTGGCCAATACGCCGCGCATCGATCAACTCATGCAAAACGGCAAGCTGATGCTGTCCATGAATGATGCGATTGCGCTGGCGCTGGAGAACAATCTCGACATCGCGATCGCGCGCTACAACCTGAACA
>QIAS01000394.1 GCA_003225615.1 Acidobacteriota bacterium
CATGAGCGGTATGTGAAGAATCCGGGAACGATTGCGCCTGCGCTTTATGAGCGGGTGGTCAATGATTGCCTGACTCTGTGCCGGGCTTTGGGGTATGACTTGAATACCGTGGAGTTCGCGGTGGAGGATGGGATTCCTTATGCGATTGATTTTATGAATCCGGCTCCGGATGCGGATGTTAATTCGGTGGGACGGGAGAATTTTGAGTGGATTGTGAATGCGGTGGCGGAGTTGGCGGTGCAGAAGGCCTTGAGTGCGGAGAATCCGGCACGGGAGTTACGGTGGGCGGGGTTCTTGGCGGGGAGTTCGGGACAGACGAGTAAGGTGGGACGGAAGCGGGCGGTTCGGGGGAAAGGTGTGTGAGGCCGGGATGCTTGGGGCAGTGCCGCCCCTTAAAAGGGGCTCGGATTTTTCCATTTATGCTTCCCAGCGCTTACGCGCTGGCCTAATGAATACCGCCGTTCCGGCTGGTGAATGGATGAAGCGCGGCGTTTTTCGACCTGTCATTGGTTATACTTGTCGGGCTGATTGTGGCGCGATTTAGGCGCCAGGTTTGGATGGCGGGCCGTGCGTGGCGGGGAGCCCTTCTATCAGGGGCAATGATGAATCCTTCCTTCACTATCGGGATTGAAGAGGAATATCAGACGGTGGATCCGGTGACGCGGGATCTGCGGTCTCATATCCATGCGGAGATTATTGAGAAGGGGAAACTTCTTCTGCAGGAGCGGGTGAAGGCGGAGATGCATGCGTCGGTGGTGGAGGTGGGGACGGCGGTTTGCAGCAATATTAAAGAAGCCAAGCAAGAGCTTAAAAAGCTGCGGCTCGACATGACCAAGCTGGCTCGAGAGAATGGGCTGCGGCTGGCTTCGGCGGCGACTCATCCGTTTGCGGACTGGCGGGTGCAGGAGATTACTCCGGATGAGCGATACAAGAACATTGTTGAGGACATGCAGCTGGTGGCGCGGGCTAATTTGATTTTTGGGTTGCATGTTCATATAGGGGTTGAGGATCGGGAGACGGCGATTCATCTGATGAATCATGCGCGGTACTTTGTGCCTCATATATTGGCCATTTCTACGAATTCTCCTTTTTGGCTGGGGATGGATACGGGGTTGAAATCCTACCGGTGCAAGGTTTTTGACAAGTTTCCTCGGACTAATATTCCGGATTATTTTCCCAGCTGGGGGGAGTACGACAATTTCATCAAACTTTTGATCAAGACCGGATGCATTGATAACGCGAAAAAGATCTGGTGGGACATTCGGCCGCATCCGTTCTTCAACACCTTGGAATTTCGTGTTTGCGACATTCCCATGCGAGTGGAAGAGACGATTGCTCTGGCGGCGCTCATCCAGGCAACCATTGCGAAGTTGTACAAGCTTTATGCGGCGAACCAGGGATTCCGTCTGTACCGGCGGGCGCTCATCATGGAGAACAAGTGGCGGGCGGCGCGGGACCTGGTGAACGAGTACCTGGACTTTGTCGATGACGTGGTGGATGAACTCGACTCGCGGGAAGAGATTGATTACATCCGGCAGATACTGGTGATGGGGTCGGGAGCGGACCGGCAGTTGCGGGTGTTCAAGGAAACGGGCGATTTGAAGAAAGTGGTTGACTTCATTATTGAGGAGACCGAAGTGGGCCTTACCGAGGCGGCTACTTCGAGTGCTTCGAGAAAATTAGGGTGATGAATCTTCCTGTCAGTCAGACGAACCGCAGTAGTCTCGAGCATATTTCATTTGATCCTGAACTTACTCCTGGGGCTCGCAATGCGGTGATTGTGTGTTTGCGAGTGCAGCCTACGGAGAAGGTTACGGTGATCACCGATGAGGCGACTAAGGAGATCGCGGCGGCGATTGTGCGGGAACTGGAAGTGGTGGGGTGTCCTTATCGCGCCTGGATTTTAGAGGAGGTGGTGGTCCGTCCTTTGACGGAGTTGCCTGCGGAAATTCTGGAGGATTTGGAAAGCAGCCAGGTAAGTATCTTCGCGGTGCAGGCGCAAACGAACGAGTTGAAGTCGCGGATGCAGATGACTGATGTGGTAAACCGGCGGCGGATTCGGCATGCACACATGGTGAATATCAACCGGCAGATCATGCTGGAGGGGATGCGGGCGGATTTTGCGAAGGTAGACCGGATAAGCGTGAAAGTGGTGGAACTGGTCAGCCGGGCTCGGGTGATTCGAGCGAAGACTCCGGCGGGAACTGATTTGGAGGCGGAGCTGAATCCCAAATATCGGTGGTTGAAGACCAGCGGAATTATCAGTCCGGATAAATGGGGGAACTTGCCGGGAGGCGAGGTTTTTACTACTCCGCGTGAAGTGAATGGAGTTTTCGTGATTGATGGAGTGGTGGGGGATTGGCTTTGCGCGAAGTTCGGGGACTTGCGGGGGAATCCTTTGACGATTCGGATGGTTGGGAACCGGCTGGTGGAGGCTCATTCGGCGAATCGAAAGTTAGAAGAGGATTTCTGGCGGTACACGCATACGGATGAGAATAGCGATCGGGTGGGGGAGTTCGCGATTGGCACCAATATCGAGTTGAAGGATGTGATTGGGCAGATTCTGCAGGATGAGAAATTTCCGGGAGTTCATATTGCTTTTGGGAATCCCTATGGGGCGCACACTGGGGCGGAGTGGTATTCGTCTACTCATATTGATGTGGTGGGGCGGAAGTTTGATATTTGGGTGGACGGGGTGCAGATTATGCGGGGTGGGGAGTTTTTGATAGAGGGTTAGGTTCTTAGCGCGCGACAATCATTTGTAGGCTTCCTGTTGTTGCCGTGGAAAGTCAAAAGCAATAACCACCAAGGGCACGAGGTACACGAAGGAGTTTGGCGGCGGCCGGGACGTCGTTTGGCACTCTCATGGTTCCCTCCTTTCGGCAACAGTTCAATGCAAACTATACGGACGGAAAGTATCAGGCGCTTCTACGGCGGCTGGAGGAGCGGTGTGGCACAGCGGTGAAGTTTCGGATTTCGGAGACTCCCTGCTTCTTTCCTAAGACTTTGCTGGATGAAATGGCGGGTGCTGGAGTTGAGTTGATGCGGCAGTTGGTGGAGAGCCGGGATTATCGGGCGAAGTCGGAGGCGGCGATTCCGGCAGAGTTCAAGGTTCCGAATGAGTCGCCGCATCCTATGTTTGTGCAGGTGGATTTTGGAATGGTCCGCGAGCCGGGCGGTGCATTGCGGCCTAAGCTGGTGGAGTTGCAGGCCTTCCCTTCCCTCTATGCTTACCAGCCGGTCCTGGCGCAAAGCTACATGGACGTTTTTGGGCTGGATGGCGGTCTGAAATATTTTTTGGGTGGGCTGGATGAAAGTTCTTATCGAGAGCTCATGCGGCGGGCGGTGATTGGGAATGTGAATCGGGAGAATGTGATTTTGATGGAGATTGATCCTTTGCATCAGAAAACGTTGCCGGACTTTTTGCTAACGGAGAAGATGCTGGGAATCAAGATAGTTTGCATTACGGAGATCAGGAAAGAGGGGCGGCGGTTGTTTTACGAGCGTGGGGGGCGGCGGATTCCGATACAGCGAATTTACAACCGGGCGATTGTGGATGAGTTGGAGCGGAAGGGCGTCAAGTTGAGTTTTGATTTTCGGGATGATTTAGATGTGGAGTGGGCGGGTCATCCTAATTGGTATTTTCGTATCAGCAAATTTTCAATTCCTTATTTGCGGCATGAGACGGTGCCGAAGACGTGGTTTCTGGATGAGTTGGAGCGGATTCCTTCCGATTTGGAGAATTATGCTTTGAAGCCGCTTTATTCTTTTGCGGGGTTGGGGGTGGTGATTGGTCCGACTAAAGCGGATATTGAGGCCGTCCCGGCAGCCAAGCGATCGCAATTCATTTTGCAGGAGCGGTTAGAGTTTGAGCCGGTGATTGAGACTCCGTTTGGCAAAACCAAGGCGGAAGTTCGCATCATGTATATATGGATGGAAAAAATGCTGCCGGTTTTGACCATCATTCGGATGGGGCGTGGGCTGATGATGGGAGTGGATCATAACCGGAATATGGAGTGGGTGGGATCGTCGGCGGGATTGTGGGTGGAGAGGTGAGTGGGATTGGCGCGATTCAGCCGTTCCCGGAATAAAAGTGAAGGGCCAATACTTACATTAATCGATAGGCAGGAGGGATGTGGTTGACCGGATGGGGGTACGGGCCTAACATTAGGGGCTCTTCGGAGTGGGCTTTTTCCATGATCGGTCAGACGATCTCCCACTATCGCATTCTGGGAAAACTGGGCGGCGGCGGCATGGGAGTAGTGT
>QIAS01000395.1 GCA_003225615.1 Acidobacteriota bacterium
GACCCGGAGCCGCTGCGCAACATCTTCATCCGCAGCGATCAATACAATTTTATCCGTCACGGCATCCCGGCGCTGGCCATGGGAGTTGCACCCGACCCTAATTCGCTGGAGCAGAAGAAAATTTTTAAGGATTGGCTTACGCAGAGGTATCACGCGCCGTCCGACGATCTGGACCAGCCAGTCGATTTAGCGGCTGCGGCGCAATATGAAGAGATCGTTCGCGGGCTCGCGATCTCAGTGGCCGACGCCGCCCATCGTCCGCAATGGAAGGCGGACAGCTTCTTCCGCAGGTATGCCGAAACTGCAGGCGAGTAGCAAACTTCCTTGAGCACTCAGAGGCTCTTTGGTTTGTTCGGAACCTGTGCGCCTCCTGGCCCAATTTTTCAGCAATGCGCGGGCCTGGAACGTAGACGAAATTTCTGGAACCGCAAAACGATCCTAATACAGAACTTCGTTCTCCCCCTTCTCGGCGATGAGCTTCTGGAAGTGGTCCACAATCTTGTCCCGCCGGGCCATTAGCGCTTGCACTTCTGATTTGCTGAGAAAGCCCTTGGTTCTCGTCGCCAGTTCATTGCCGTCCAGTGCCTTTAGCTTGGTCAAGAGCTGCCGGTCACACTGCACCAGATCTTTCGTGCTTTGTAGATCTTTGTGAGTGCGAAATGCCCGGGTGAAATCAATCCTATAGATTTTCCAGTCCTCGCCAATCAGCACGTTGGTAAGATTGGGATCGGTGTCATAGACTAACTGGTCCAAGACCCGAACCTTGTACATCTGTTTGTTCCAGCTGTCGGGATCGGGTACGGGGATCTTTTGTTTAATGCGCTCCCCCTCGTCCATCTTCACCGGCAGCCACCAGCTGAGTGAGCCCGTCTTGCCTTCCCATTTGCGCTGCACGTACACCGGCACCATGTCGTCCAAACCGAGCATTTCGGCCAGTTGATAGGCAGCGATGTTGTATTTGTAGGAATCGACAAAATTCATTTCGCTGCGACCGCTTGCCATCTCCTTCATGGAGGCATGTTCGTCGATGGGTTGGAAAGAAGCGTCATGCGTAATTGTGCCGTCGCTCAACGTGAGCCGGTAGGGGTTAGTAATACCTTTATTGGACTGCTTGCTCTTGATCACTTTGGCAGTGGTAAGAAATTGCTTAATCTGGTCTTTGCTGAGAGTTGCGTCGTCAGCCGCGGCGAGAATCCGCGGGCAAACCAGACCGATGAGACCGACGAAAACTAGCGTGCGCCATAGCAAATGGGATCGATGCATTGGAGTACCTCCCCTCAGTGGTGCGGACAAATCTACCCTGACTCCAGCCACGCCGCAACCCCAAATTGCTTGGTTTTCGGTTTGGCGGGCTGCGGCGGCACCTGCCGATTAACCGGCTCGGGGAGCACAAGCCAGAACGTCTGCCTTGCCGGATAAGAAATTGGCCTTTACTCTGTTCCGTACTCGGGCTATGCTCTCGCGTACTCAGGGAAAGGCTGGACCAGCAATAAACTCCTGTACTAACGACATACAAGCGCTGCGGCGCTCCGGATGGAGGAATGCAATGAAATATGCAGCTATTTTGCTTACCCTGCTATTTGCGTCTGTAGCTTTTGCCCAGACAACCCCTGCGGCCGACAGCAAGGCTGGCGAAACTAAAGCGGAAAAGAAATCCGCAAAAACAAAAGAAGGCCGGTTGCAGGGCCACATAGTCCGCATCAACAAAGACAAATCCACTATCAGCATTCGTGGCACTGGGAAGCAGGGTTTTGAGCGAGAGATCTCCTACGATAGCTCGACGAAGTGGACCAAGCTCGGGAAACCTGCGGACGAGAGCGACTTCAAGGAAGGCTCATTTGTCATTGCAGTCGGCAAGCCGGATGACAAAGGGAACTTCCATGCGGATCGGATCGATTTGCGGCTGCCCAGATAGTTTCTCGGCAGAGCAGGCACATTCTCGCGATGAAGAGCGGCCTACCGGCTAATCGCAGGCGGGTCTAGGCTTTCGTGGCAAACCGGTCCAGGCGCTGTTTGGCGGCGCGTGCCGTTTCGCGCAGCAACGGATCGGTGTCCATTAGGCAGCGGTTCAGTTCAGGTTCCAAAGACTTAATTCCCAGGGCTCCGATGGCGTACGCGCCGCACGCCCGGAGCCAGGCATCCTCGCTGCACACCAGCGCAGCCACCGCTTCTTCCTGACTCTCAATTTTCGCGCGCACCATTCGATTCGCCATATGCACGCGCTCCGACACCGAGACCCGGCCATCCAGAAGTGGCATCAGCATTTCCCGCAATGGCGATTTCAGAATGTTTTCCAGAAATTCCAGCGCGTTGTCGTACACGGAAAGATTCTTGGATTGCAGGCCGACATAAGCGGTGTGTACATCCAGATGTGGATGCAGAAGGCCCATCAGACGAAATACCCGCTCCAGTTCCTGGTCCATGGACTCTTTCAGCGCCCGCGCGACCGGGTCTTCACTCTGAGCGGCGGTGCCCAACATGCCTAGAATCTGATAGGAGCGGTAATGGCCGAGAATTTCAGCGACCAACACGGTTTCCATCATCTCGGCGTCGGGCTCTATTTCGGGATGCATTCGATGGAGCTTGTTGAGCGCGCAGATTATGCGGAAGCGGAGAGTCGTATCACTCTGCAGCAGATTTTCCTGCAGGACCTGAGCGGCGGCTGGCGTCCCGATGCTCACTAGTATGCCTGGCATCTCCCGACGCACTTCGATGGCTATTGCCGGGTCACCCAGATGATCCCGTAAAGCCCCGATAATTGAATCCTTGAAGGTTCCTAGAGCTTTAGCCGCTTCAGGAGCCAGCTCGGGGTCTGCTAGGCGATCCAGCAATTCGGGTACTAACCGGCGTTTGTGCAGCATTCCGGCGGAGCGAATGGCGTGCCTCACAACCGATTTATCCTGATCAGCGAGCAGCACTGAGAGCAGCGGATCGAAGTTGTCCGGCAATATACCTAAAAGTCGCGCAGCTTCGATTCGATTACGCGAGTTTTCGGGACCGGTTTCAGTGACCATACCTTCCAGAATCGTTCGCGCAGCTTCCAGATTTTGAGCCTCGCCGGGCCTCGCCAGATACGCGACCATGGCGGAGCGCACGGAAAAATCTGCAAAGTCTCCCAATTCCTCGATAAGCGTCAGGGGGTCCACGTTGGCATGATGTGTGAGATAGAGCAGAGCCTCAGTGCGAACGCCGAGTTCAGGGTCCTTCAGCAATTGCTCCACCTCGGGGCGCACGGTCTCATCACCAGAGGCAGACCTTTTGCCGCACTTGCGTATCCGCATGCCCCAGCAGGCTGCGAACGGCGGGATGAACGGCGCGCCTGCGCTCTACCTCGAAAAGGCTTAGAGCGTAGAGGATGTCCTTGGGGTCCGACGCGGCGAAATTGTTTACGAGCAGGCTCTCCGTCGAGCGGTCTAATACCGGGGCAGTGGCTACCTCGGTATCCAGCTGGTGCTGGTCAATACTCTCTTTTAGCGTAACCACGTATTGCCGGCGCACCACAAACACGGCAGCAATCCACCCACTTATCAGTACGAGCGAAATCCAACTCATCTGGCGCGCCGCGAGATGCAGGTAGGTGGCGAAAATTAGAACCATCAGTCCGGAAACACCGTCGCCCAGGCGCCAGATTACGGTATCGATAAACCATTTCACTTGCAGCTTCAGGCGACCGGGCAGAGGCAAGTAGAGCAGCTCTGCGGTTGACTTATCCAGCGAATAGCGCAGGACCTGATCAGAGCCTTTGAGGGCAACGGCTGCCGCCAGCGTGCCGAAAGCCAGCAAGCCCATTGACCCTGCGAACACAGCCACCGGAAGCACAAAGAGCGTTGTAGTTATCCCAAACTTTCGTAAGCATCGCGTAGTCAGCAACAGCTGAAATAAAAGTGAAAGTATGCCGGCATAAAAGAGGAAATTTCCAAAGAAAATGGCTAGCGCATCTTTGTTGACCAGAAACTCTTTGGCGATCGCCTTAAACTGCCAGCCAGTGAAAGTCGTGACGAACGACGAGACCCAAATCACCGCAGCGATGGAACGCAAATATGGAGACGAAAATACCAGCTGCATACTCTCCCGCAGGTTGCGTGGTCCGGTAGCGGCGGCTTGTTTGCCAGCTTCGCCCGCTTCTCCCATTTGCCCGCTGCGCAAAATGAGAGCTACCAATATCGGACAAATCGCTATCAGGACCGCCATGATCAACAGCAAGCTTTCCGTGCCGAAAGCTTTGACCATAGTTTTGGAGATGAAGCCGGCAAAGGTCGCACCTGCGATAGCGCCCCCACCGACCATCCCATAGATGCGCTTGGCTTCCCGCGTAGTCAGCGTGTAATTAGCCAATGTCCAAATCTGGGCTGGGGCGAGCACACCAAAAATGCCAACCCAGACGTAGAACACAGGAAAAAGCCAAGGGGAACGGTAGTAGTGCACCAGGATCCAGAACAGGGCACAATTGACGGCAAAAAACAGCTGGCTCCCGACCAACAAATTTCGCAAGGAAACTCGTCGGCCAATGTGGAGATAGACTGCGACCACAGCTCCTACCAGCAACGCGCAGGCGATATCCGCATACGGAAGTTGCACTGCTTTGAATCGCGCCAGGAATAACGCATCTCGGGCCACCCTGCCGATTGAGTAGCTGCTGAGGATGAGAAATAGGCTGGAACTTAGCAAGGTGCCGCGTCCCAGATCACCGGGGTGGATGTTTAAAGCGCGCTCGACCCAGCGTTTCATCTTCTGTTTGTCCTATTCTTCATTGCGGCACAGGCGCGGGTGCATCCCTCGCGCCTCCGTTCTGCTGCCCCGTTGGAGCTAGTAGCACGACCTGCTGATCCATGTACTCCGCGGTAAACCGGCCGTTGTCGAGCATTGCGAGCGCCGATGGTCTGCCACCCGGGTAGTAGCTGGACAGCATTCCGGTATCGATCAGGAACACTTTATTATCGAAACGAGGCCGAATGCGCCCACTCTTTTGCACCGTATGCCCCACCACAATGTGTGTTGCCTGGTAAGCCTTCAGGAGCTTGTCTACTTGAGCTATGCCCTCTTCTTCGGTCCACTGGTNCCGCGAAACCACAGCGGACCATCGACACGCACACTCAGCCACTCTGGGAATTTCAGAAACTTTAAAAGCTTTTCCTGGCCTTTGTTATCCCCATTTACCCGTCCCTTGCGCTCGGCGATGATTTCCGCCTGGACTACCGCGGTGATTTCCTGCAGATTGAAAAATGGCAGAATCAATTTTTCCTCGAGCATGTACTGTTTATCGGCATCGAATTGCTTGATTTCGTCATGGATTTGACTGTTTATGGCGTCAAGTTTCTTGGATTCCAAGGCAGGAGAGAGTCCGCCGTGCAGAAAGGCTACTCCTTCAATTTTAGCTATCGCAGAGTGTTCGCGCAGCCATTTGCCGTAGACCCCATTCGCACTAAAAGCTTCACGATGCTCGACGAACCCTGCCGGGTGCCGTGCCATCCACTCCGCTTCTGTCAACTCCATCGGCTGGGGAAGCTCCGCTAATAGTTGAGAGTGTTTATTACGCCACTTCACATACTCCTGAAAGGCAGCTTTCTGACGTTTTTCCGAATCACTGTCAGTGAAGCTGGCGTAGTTTGTGGGAGTGACGTAGCGCAGGTCTCCCATGATGTTCATCGCCTCATGGTTGCCCATAAGGCTCACCACGCGCCCGCCTGCCTTGGGTGCTTCCTTCTCCAGGGCCATGAGCAGGTCCAGCACCTCGCGTGGTTTAGGGCCGCGATCCAGAAGATCCCCGACCTGAACCAGGGTAGTTTTGCCCCCTGTCCAATGGTGGGCTGCGTCTATAAGGCGTTCGTGCTGGAGTATGGAGACGAAATCGTCGAAATCACCGTGCACATCGCCGATGGCGACAACGCCTTCCGGGAGATCAGAAGCCGCTCTGGCTGGTCTTATGCGCGGCAGCGCAAGTAAAGCCAACAGCAAAATAATGAACACGAAAGCGTGGCGGGAACGAACCCGGGCCGGAGGGCCAAACATTACTGCCTCCTGTAGCAGAGCCCTGCCGGTTTTGGGGGATAACGCTCGGCTCACCTCAGGGCACCCTTTTGGAGTGTGCATCTTAGGACGGCGCTGCCCCCAAGTCAACAGAACAAGACACGCTGTTCAAAGCGACGTGAGTGTTTTTTCTATAGGCGGGCTGCCGTTTTCCAGCTACAATTCTTGGCTTGTTGCGTCCCGTCGGCCGGCGCCTCAGCCTGTCACCGACGAACAGCGCGAGGACGAGAGTCATGTTAGCCGCCCAGTAATTCGCCATCCTGCTGGTCCGCTGTTGCGGATACCCTATCTCTAATTTTTCTCATCCGTCGTGCGTGCCTTCAATTGTGAAGACTGCACGGCAGAATGCTGCAGGTTAATTATGGAAGTTGCCGCCAAACCCGCGCTACAGCCGACGTTTTGGACCTCCATTCGCGAGGCGCTCCGTGGCTCCCATCAGGACTTCACGGCCGGCGATCTGAACCGCGCCATCCTCCTGCTCGCCATTCCCATGGTGCTGGAGATGGTGCTGGAATCTCTGTTTGGTGTGGTGGACGTCTTCTGGGTAAGCCGCCTGGGGGCGGACTCCGTGGCCACGGTTGGGCTCACGGAGTCGATGCTTTTTCTGTTGCTTTGGGATTGAGCCTCTCGACGACTGCGATGGTGGCCCGCCGCATTGGCGAGAAAGATAAGGACGGAGCCTCCGTCGCGGCCGTTCAATCGGTTGCTATTGGATTGATGCTGTCGTGCCTCATGGGTGTTCCGTGCTTGTTCTACGCACCGTTGCTGCTGCGGTTGATGGGCGCGTCCCCGGAAATTGTAGCTGTCGGTGGAAACTATGCCAGGATTGCGCTTGGTGGCTGCGGGGCGGTACTGATGCTATTTCTGAACAACGCAATCTTCCGCGGCGCCGGGGATGCCGCCATCGCCATGCGGTTGCTTTGGGTATCGAATGTTATCAATCTCATACTGGATCCCTGCCTGATCTTCGGCTGGGGACCGTTTCCGCGTTTGGGTGTGACCGGCGCGGCTTTGGCCACCTTCACCGGCCGAAGCATCGGTGTAGCTTACCAGTTCTATCGCCTTTTACGAGGCACGGAACGCATCCGAGTCCTGCGGGGCCAGATACGGTTAAACATGGAAGTCCTGTTGCGACTGCTCCGTATTTCCCTGAGCGGCATTCTGCAGTTCGCCATCGCCCA
>QIAS01000396.1 GCA_003225615.1 Acidobacteriota bacterium
CGCGACCTAAAGAAATTGGACTCCAGCTCAGCGCGGCCCAGGCCTTCGTCAATGCCGGTGATAACGATCGGGCCAATGCTTTCCTGAAACGCGCGGACTCGATTGACCCTAATCAGTACCGCCTGCACGCCGTTCGCGGCCAGATTGCGGCCATGGAGAGCCGCACGAAAGATGCGATTAAGGAATATGAGGCGGCGCTAAACAACCTGCCTCAAGGCGTGCAGGAGGGAGTCTTGTACCCCATCGAGCTGCGGCTTAGCCTGTACCAGGAATATCGAGACGACGGAAATGACGCTGCCGCCCAGAGGCAGATCAGCCTGGCCGAGTCGGCGATTCAGACCCTGGACTTTCAGGATGCGAACCGGCCGGAATTCCTTAGATTACGCGCTGCCCTGAAAGCTGCGGCGGGGCGCCCTGCCGATGCCGAGAAGGATCTGAAAGAGGCCATTAATCTCGATCCTTCCAGCGTCAACATCACTCTCAATTACGCCAACCTGTTGTGGAAGATGGAGCAGAAGGACCGAGCGCGCGATATGTTTCTTCACGCACTCCAACTCGACCCCAAGAATTCGTCGGCGTTGTCCTCGCTGGGTTATCTCTCGCGTGACATGGGCGACTCGAAAGCCGCTGAGAGATATTTTCTGCAACTCTCTGAACTCTATCCGGACGACTACGTGCCGTATCTAGCCCTGGGCGACATGTACACCGGGACGCGTGACTTTGCCCGCGCTGAGGCGAGCTACGAAAAAGGACACAAGCTGGCTCCCGGCAATCCCCTATTTATCGCCGGTGGCACCAATGCTGGTATCGAAGCGCATAACCTGCCGCTCGCCAAAAATTGGCTCGATCGCGCGACAGAAACCCAAAATCAGAATCCCCAGGTCATGCGCGAGCGCCAAAGATATCTGACTTTCACCGGCAAATACACGGAGTCGGCGCAGTTAGGCTACAAGGTCATCGAGAAGATGCCGCGTGATGCCGAGGCGCCGGTTTACCTGGCCTACGACCTTCTTTTCCTGGGCCGTTATAACGAGGCGCAAGCGATCGTGGATAAACACGAACCGTTGATGCCAAAGGACAAAGATCTCCCGCTCATTGCGGGATACATCCACGCCCACGACCGCTTATTGCCGGAAGCAGCCGCAGATTTTACCCGCGCCTTGGAGCGTGACCCCAACATGGCCACCGGCTATATGAACCGCGGGTATGTCTATAACGACATGCGCGAGGGGACCAAGGCCGCCGAGGACTTTGAGAAGGCGCTTAAGTTACGCCCCAATTATGGGGAGGCGCACCTCGGATTGGCGTATGCATACTTGCAGACCCGCCATCCGAAGCCTGCCTTGAAGGAAGCCGATGCTGCGGAAAAAATTCTTGGAGAATCCGCAACTACTCACCTCGCACGCGCCGAGGCTTATCGCCAACAGGTGCTGTTCAACTCCGCGGTGAAAGAGTACGAAGCTGCTCTCCGCTTCAACCCCACTGACATTCGGGCCTACGAGGCCATGGCCGACGCCCAGTACCGCGGACATCGCTACAACGATTCCATCCAGACGCTCACGACAGCGTTGAAGATTTCGCCCAACG
>QIAS01000397.1 GCA_003225615.1 Acidobacteriota bacterium
GGCGATATTTTGATGTCCATTCACGAGTTCGACCTTTCGAAGAAGTATTTCGAGCGGGCCGCGAATGAAGGCGCCGATCCCCAGGTCGTGGCGGTTGGAATGGCGAACGCCTACCTCGCCGAAGGCCAGACGGCGAACGCAGAAGCAGAACTGGCCAGTTTAGGGAATACCGCTGACAACGTTGAGAACTACGATTACGTGATCGCACTGGGAAACATGTACCGGCAGCGTCAGGATTCAAGGCGAGCCCTATCTATGTTCGCACGAGCCACGGACATGAATGCCACTGACGATGCGGCACAGCGGGCAGAGTTTGCGGTGGCGGGAGACGAAGGGCGTCCACTAACGGACAACGTCAGTATGCTGTCCAATATTTCCCTGGAGCCCATTTTCGAAGACATCAATATCTACCAACTGGATGCTCGCCTTTTCGCCACGCCGGGGCAACTCTTCGTAGGCCAGGGTCCGCAGGTGCTGCCCCCGCCGCGATCGTCTTATGAAAGCCTGGGTGCTGCGCACTTTAAATCTCGAGTCCAAGGCTGGCCTGTAATCACCGGATTCGTCGAGGAACGGAACGCGCGGGGCCGGATTTCCATTCCGAGCACATTATTCATTCAGGACCGCAATACGTACGACACAGTCTTCAATGGCGCCGTAAATCCCGTGCTTCACCTCGGGACCAATACCGTTACATTCACTCCCGGCTTGCAGTTCACCATCCGGAGGGACACGCTCTCGCCCTTGGACATGAATCAGAATCTGTTCCGGCAGTTTCTGTACGTGAACACCAATTCAATCGGGAACTGGCTGTCTTTCTCGGGGCAGGCCATCAGGGAAGCCGGGCCTTTCACCAACCAGAACCTGCACTCCCGCGATCTTTCTGCGCACATGGAGTTCACCTTGGGCCGGCCCTGGGGACGAACGGCGTTAATTACCGGTTACGGAGTGCGCGACATCCTATTTCGGCCCGCCATCCGCGAGTTCTATACCACCAGCGAATACGCCGGAGTGCAGCACAAGTTTGGCTCAAACCTCCTCGTAGCCGTTATCGGGGAATACCTGCGCTCCTGGCGTGTACAGGATAATTTCTGGGCGACCGCGCAGGCGATTCGCCCGGGCGTCCGCTTCAACTACCAGCCCAATAGCCGCTGGCAGGCTGAAGGCTCGTTCTTCTTGTCCCGAGGTCAGGGGCTGCATTCTTACGACAACGTGCAGAACGAATTCACCATCTCTTACGTGAAGGGATTGCGGGGAGCGCTCAACGATGGGACCGGAAACACCTCGGTCTCTTATCCATTGCGCTTGTCAGTCGGGAT
>QIAS01000198.1:0-6459 GCA_003225615.1 Acidobacteriota bacterium
TTTGGCGTTTTGATTGAGCACTATGCGGGGGCGTTTCCGGTGTGGCTGGCCCCGGTGCAGGCGGTGATGATTCCGATCAGCGAGCGGCATGCGGGGTATGCTGGGCAAGTTGCGGATCAGTTGAAGGCGGCGGGGGTGCGGGTGGAAGTGGATGCTCGCAACGAAAAGATGAATGCGAAGATCCGCGAGCATGCGATGCAGAAGGTGCCTTTCCTGCTGGTGGTGGGAGACAAGGAGTCGGAGGCGGGGAGAGTGAATGTGCGGACTCGGGGGAAAGAGAAGACTGAGGATATGGCGGCAGCGGAGTTTGTGGAGAAGATCAGGGAGCTGATCGCGCGGAAAAGCCCGACGCTGTAGTGCGGTTTTCGTTCCAGCCGGAAATCCATCATTCTTTAATCTTGACAGCGGCTCTCGACGGCGCATAATGCCCGAATCCTGTTTGGACGGCTTCAGACCGAATTAAAGATCTGAGGCGGGCGGCAAGGAGGTTCCGATGAGCGTACTGGAACTGTGTGATCCGGAAGCTGCGGCGGTTTCGGTCGAGGCAAGCGTCGCGGACGCGATTCGCACCATGCTTGACCGGCATGTTGGGGCGGTTGGCGTGGTTGATGGCGAAGGCCGGGTGGCGGGGATTTTTACCGAGCGCGATGTTCTGCGCAAGATGGCGTTACAGCGTCACGATCCGGAAACGACGCCGGTGCGGGAGATGATGACCACGCCGGTGGAGATGGCAACGCTGGCGACTGGGCCGGGAGAGGCGCTTGCCACTATGGTGGAGCGGCACTTTCGCCATCTACCAATTGTCGACAATAACGGTAAGCTGCTGGGGATGCTCTCCATCCGCAACCTGCTGCAATCCCGCATTGACGAATTGACCCAGCAACTGGATTCGCTGGAGCAGTATGTGAGCAACGATGGGCCGGGAGGATAGCGAGTACCGGGTACCTAGTACCGAGTATCAAGATGTTGTGATGGCCTGGCTCTGGATCAGAATGGACTGAGCTGTAGATGCCTTATTACAATACCTCGCTTCCCAAGACGCTTGCTGTCGTGCGTATGGCGACGGCTATCTTTTTTCTTCTTTTTGGAGAATACAAGGTCTTTGGGCCGGGGTTTGCGCATGGCGGTTTTCAGCAGTATCTGCAGGGTTGGGTGCAGAGTGGGGCAGTAAGTTTTTATCGGGTCATACTGGCGGATTTGGTGCTGCCGCACGCGGTGTTTTTTGGATATCTGGTGGGGTTGGTGGAACTGTTCGTCGGTATTTGCCTGTTGCTGGGGGTATGGGTGCGGCCCGCTTCCGTGGTTGGGGCGCTTCACATGCTCAGTTTGACCATGGCTACCTGGTGGGAACCGGGCCATGGAGTTCCGGTATGGCGGTATTTTGGGGCCGAGTTGGATCACCTGCCGTTGCTGTTTCTGTTCATCATATTTTTTGTTGCTGACGCCGGTCAGGAATGGGGCCTGGACGGATATTTAAGTGCTGGACGCGACGCCCACTCCTCCCGCGCAGGCTTTTAAATTCTGCTTCACTCTTTGAGGATCCATGAATAAGAAGATTGCTGTTGCCTGTCTTGGGATGTGGGTTCTGTTGGCAGTGGAGTGCGGCTTTGCTTTCCAGGCTGCGCAGGAACAGGCGTCCAAACGCGTCGTGGTTCGGGCGGGGCGGCTGCTTGACGTGAAGACGGGAAAAACGCTTACAGACCAGGCGATTGTCATTGAAGGTGACAAGATTGTCAGTGTGGGTCCGGCATCGGCAGCATCGGCTTCGGCAAGCACTATTAATTTACCCAATGCTACGGTGCTGCCGGGGCTCATTGATGCTCATACCCACATCACTTTCGATCCCAGGTCGGTTATTCGGGGCTGGGCGTTTCCATTCCGCGCGAAGCGCTGGTCGGCGCGAAGAACGCCCGAATTACTTTGGAAGCCGGCTTCACTACCGTGCGCAATGTGGGGGCGCGTGGTTTCAGCGACGTAGCTTTGCGGGACGCGATCAATGCGGGCGACGTTCCCGGGCCGAGAATGCTGGTCAGCGGGCCTGCTCTCAGCATCACCGGGGGACACTGTGATAACAACCTGCTGCCTTTTGAATATCACGCTTCCAGCGAGGGAGCAGCGGACGGGATCGAGGCGGTACAGCACAAGGTACGGGAAATCATCAAATATGGGGCCGATGTCATAAAGATTTGTGCCACCGGTGGCGTAATGTCGAAGGGAGATGATCCGAATACGTCGCAGTTCACGCTGGAGGAGATGAAGGCAATTGTGGCGGAAGCGCACCGGTTGGGCAGAAAAGTGGCGGCCCACGCCCATGGAGCACAAGGCGTGAGTTGGGCATCGGAGGCGGGCGTGGACTCCGTCGAGCATGGACATCTGATGGACGACGCCTCGATTGCGGCTTTGAAGAAAAATGGAACATATTTGGTGCCCACCCTTTATTTGATGGATTGGCATCGCGAGAACGCGGCCCGCAGCAACGTGCCGGAATACTCGCGGCGAAAAATGGAAATGGTTTCGCAAGTGGGTCAGAAAAATGTCGCGATGGCTGCCGGCGTGAAAATCGCATTGGGCACGGATGCTGCGGTGTATCCGCATGGGCTGAATGCGCATGAATTCGGCGTGTATGTGCGGTTGGGGATGACTCCCTTGCAGGCGATTCAATCCGGGACTTTGAATGGGGCGGACTTGTTGGGATGGTCGGATAAGATCGGGACGATTGAGGCTGGCAAGTGGGCGGACATCGTGGCGGTGGATGGAGATCCTTTGCAGGATGTGAGTACTCTGGAGCACGTGAAGTTCGTGATGAAAGGCGGGGCGGTGGTCAAGAACGAGTATGTGAAATGAAACTGGGGCGGAGCTTGGTGCGCGGATTGGCGCGCTCCGCTCGCAGGATGGGCGAGAGCCTGCCCTGAGCAAAAGCCGAAGGGCGCCCGTTCCCACGTGGGCATGGGCGGATAAAAGACTAAGGCCGGCTGGGTAGCCGGCCTTTTGCATCTTCAATTCGAAATTCAGGACAACTACTTCTTGGGTGCAATCGCGTCCTTAGTGGCCTTGGCGACGCGGAACTTCACGACGGTCTTTGCCTTGATCTGAATCGGCTCGCCGGTCTGCGGGTTGCGGCCCATGCGGGCTTTGCGATGCGCCTTCACCAGGCGGCCTAATCCGGGGATTACGAAGATGCCATTCTTCTTGGTCTCTTTAATCGCGGTGTCGGTCAGATTCTCAAGAAAGGTAGCGGCGGTCTTGTTGTTGCTTCCGATCTTCTCGGCCAGATGGCGGACGAGTTGAGTCTTGGTCATACCTGAAGCCATGAAACCTCCTGTAAGGTTGAATTGTGTTCTGGAGCGATGGCGGCTATCTTACACCAGCGCACTGTGGAAAAACACCATTTCAGCCTTATTTTATGCGGTTTTTATTGAGTTAGCACACGGAAAGGTGCATTAAAACAGCCTGAAGAGCCACTCCGGGGCCGAAATGGCCCTTGTGAGCGGGGCGGGGGCGGGACCCAGTAGCGGGTACCGAGTACCGAGATTGACGCTTCGGTTGGTGCGGGCCGGTCGCTTCACGTTGCGGGGATTCATGCGATTAGGTCCGCACCTCCATTCGTGACAGGGTGGCACCGGCTTTGCAGGTTTTCTCATGGGATAATGAATTAAGAGGAGATACTTTCAGTTGAGTTGTTCTATCTGCGAAATCCGTAAGGAGAAGCGATTTTGTCCTGCGGTGCATGGCAGGATTTGTCCGCAGTGTTGCGGGGAGCAGCGCGAGGTTAGCCTGGACTGCCCAAGCGAATGCGTGTACCTGCAGCAGGCGCGAGAGCACGAAAAGCCGCGGTCGGCGGGCGAATTGGAGCCGGGGGCACTTTTTCTCCAGGTGGAGGTAAGTGAGCAGTTCCTGTATGAACGGGAGCATTTGCTGATGGGTTTGAGTTACTCGCTCGCCAAGGCGGCACGGGCCGACCGTAATCTGAACGACCGCGATCTGATTGCTGCGCTCACCGCGATGGCGAAGACTTATGAGACGCTGGTGAATTCAGGATTGCACTACGAATCGCCAACGACCAGTGCGGCCCAGCACTTGGTGGCAGCCGAGCTCTCCAATATGGTTAAGCAATACCGCGAGGCGGAGCAGAAACACATGGGCCACGTGCGATTGCGCGATTCAGAGGTTCTGAAGGCGCTGGTGTTTCTGGTGCGGATGGCGCATGGACGCACCTCGGGCAGACCAAAATCGCGGGCTTTTGTAGATTTTCTTTTTGCGCAGTTCCCGGAAAACAAGTCGGTCATCGCCTCGCCGGATGAGGCGGAGAGCCGCATTATTACTCCGTAAACCAAGCCCCCCGAGCTAGCAAGACCTGCTTTGGGTCAAGGCCCAGTTGAGTCTGGCGATTCATCATCTGAAATCTGTGTCGTCGTTGGCAATTGGGCCCTCCGCCTCCGCCACAGAAAATATGCCGGCAGGCCCAGCCCAACTATGGTCAGTCCGATCAATGCATTTTTGCCGGCAGAGAATACCGCGTTGACGACGAGCAGTGCGGCCGCCAGCACGAACAGGAGCGGCGTCCAGGGATATCCAGGAACGCGGTACGGACGTTCCAGTTCGGGATGCCGGCGGCGATAGGAAAAAATTGCGGCCGCAGCCAGGCCGTAAAAGATCCACGCTACGAACATGGCGTAGTTGATCAGTTCCTGAAATCTCCCCAGACACGCCAGGAAAGCCGACCAGATTCCAAGAGCGATGATCGCGATGGCAGGCGTGCGGAAGCGCGGATGGACCTCGGCTAACGCGGGAAAGAACAGGCCGTCTTTGGACATCGCATAGAAAACGCGGGGGGCGGTCAACACCACACTATTGGCGGCACTGAACACCGAGATCAGGATCGTTAAAGCGACAATCTTCGCTGCGCCCGGTCCAACTACGGCGGATATGGAAGCGGCGGCAATCGTTTCCGCGTGTCCTGCCCGCTCGGGCCCAAGTGCGGCGAGATAGCCGACATTGGCCAGCAGGTACACGCCGATGAGGAATACAACCCCGGAAAAAAGGGCGCGGGGAAAATCTTTTCTGGGATTAAGGGCTTCACCGGCGCTGTAGGTGGAGAATTGCCATCCCTCGTATGCCCACAAAACAGTAATCATCGCCAGCCCAAAACTTGAAAGCAGAGATCCCGAGGGATGGGCCGACCACAAAGAAGCGGGGATTTCGGAATATCCGCGGCCGAGGGCAAGCAAAGTTGCGCTGATGCCGAGAATGAGGGCTGTCTTGGCGAGCGTGGTCCAATTCTGCAAGTCGGAGCTTCGGCGCGTACCCCAGACGTTGACTGCGGTCACGACGGCAATCACCGCTATAGCAACGAGCTTGCCTGCCCAGGGTCCCAGCGGAATCACCGCTCCCAGATATGTGCTGAATGCCACGGCCAAAGCTGAAACCGAACCGCTGGCGACGGCCAGAAACATACTCCAGCCGTACAGGAACGCGGGGAGGGGTCCAAAACCGTCGCGAATGTAGACGTAGAGGCCACCTGCTTCCGGCTTCATGGCTGCGAGCTCGCCATAGGTAAGCGCGCCGAGCAAGCAGAGAATTCCCCCGAAAATCCAGACCAGCGCGGCTGTGATGACGGAATGGTCGACCTGGTTGAGGATGCCCGCGGGAACCAAGAAAATTCCGGAGCCGATGACGGCGCCGATGATCAGCAGCACTAAATCGCGTAGCCGCAGAGTGCGGATCAGTTCTGGCATGAGTGCCGGATGATAAATGGTGGAGCAGGAACCCGCAATGGAAGCTGGAATGAGAAGAATGACCAGACTTAAGGTTGGTGCGAATCTCGAACTGAGCAGAGAGCGCCAGCGGGGGAAAGATTAGTGGTGCCGAAGAAGGGACTCGAACCCCCACGCCCTTGCGGGCACATGGACCTGAACCATGCGCGTCTGCCAATTCCGCCACTTCGGCAAGTGACCACTTCTGCGCGGCGGCCCGCAGGCCACCTTTCAGGAAAGGACTACGAGTAATATTCTACAGGGGCATCGCAGGCTGTCAAACTTGAGTGGCGTGGCAGGGTTGTCTGCGAGAAATAATCTGGCGGGTTTTAAATATTCACGCATGACGCGCGCGCACTGGCATCCATGTGATTCTCATGCCGCATCCGAAAGCCAGCCACTCCTGCAACTGCGCACAGCGGAGTTGGAAAGGACGCAATGGAAAAATCGCAACAGTTGGCTCCCGAGGTCACCAAACAACTGCGTGCGCTGGCCCACGACCTGAGCAACTCGATTGAAACCATCATGCAGGCTTGCTACTTGCTCGCGCAGGCAAACCTTGAAGGCAACGGCAAGAAGTGGGTGGGACTGATTGATACCGCCGCGCAAGACGCGGCGCGCATCAACCGTGGCATTCGCGAAATTCTACGATCGCAGAGTTAGGTGGCAGGTGGCAGGTGGCAGGGTGCAGGTCCCAGCTCAACGC
>QIAS01000198.1:6479-16265 GCA_003225615.1 Acidobacteriota bacterium
TCCGCTAAGATCAGCACCGGCGACCGCAATCGTCTTCAATGAGTCAAGAAAGTTTCGGCTAATCTCGCTAGCGGCGACGTGCCACCTGCGGCCTGCCACCTGCGCCGTTCTATCCCTCCAGCCTGGCGTTCATGGTGATTCCGGCCTTCAGCACTTTTGAGACTGGGCAGCCACTTTTCGCATTTTCCGCGGCTTTGTTAAAGGCGGCCTGATCTGTCTTTGGGACGCGCGCTACTACGTCGAGATGCACCTTGGTGATCGCCCAACCGGACTCCAGTTTATCCATGGTGAGGGTCGCGTTCGTCGAAATGCTTTCCGGAGTCAGGTTGGCGCCGCTTAGTTGGGCGGAAAGCGCCATGGAAAAACAAGCCGCGTGCGCGGCGGCAATCAGTTCCTCGGGATTGGTACCGGGCGTATTTTCAAAACGCGTGGCGAAGGAGTACGGAGTATTCGAAAGAACTCCGCTGCTGGAGGAAACCGTGCCCTTGCCGTCCTTCAGTCCGCCCTTCCAGACCGCGCTAGCCTTGCGTTGCATTCTTTCTCTCCTGATTTATGACGTGAATTCATCGGAGCACTATTGTAGACGGGAGACGGGGTTGGCGCACGCAGCGGGCAGGCTTTTGGCTCCAGGCTCTGGGCTTTAGGCTACACAATCGCTTCTCTTGTTGGCGGAGAACTCGGAGGGGAACACCGGGTTTGAAGTTGACGACGAGGTGAGCGACGTGGCCGACCTGGCTGCCGTTCTCCTTCGGCCGGCCTGAAACAGAGGAAACGGCAAAAACCTGTACCGTCCTCACCCCATCCCGGACCCAAGCCTAGAACGATTCGCGTTGGAGTTCAATCAGGAAAAACCCGTACTGGGTTCCCCCGGGGGAACGGCATGCGGCACAAGAGTTTTGGGGGGATCAATAGAAATCAGAACAACTCAGGTAAAAGCCGCAAAGGGGGCAACTCAACTTGCAGCGATGCTCCTGGAGCTGGGCCGAGCAATTCGGGCAAAAACGCGAGACGTCCGCAGGAGGCGAGGGCAACTTCGCGTTTTCCGGTTTGAGCGCGCGATTTCGTGCTGGCGTTTCAGGCTGATTTGGGGACATCCTCGCCAATCACAATAGGCTTGTTGCCTGAAATGGGCTTCTCTTTTACGGCCCGGTCCTCAATCTTAGCCAGGTTGCTGTTCCAGCAGTCTCCCACAATGAGCCACGCACCCAGGCGGCGCCACACTCTCATATACTTGCCGCAATCATTGGCGACACTGCCATTGGCGCGCCGGATCACCACCGTGTACCGCCCGATCTCCACCGCCATGTCGGCTGAGGAATCCACCCGCGTGGTTTCCAGCCGCAAGTCCCCGTATCCGGTCTCTCCGAATTCGCGGAACTTTCGTTCGATAGCTTTGGGCCCTTGCACAGGGTCAGTACCTGGCGGCATCAAAAGGCCGTCGGGGGTGAAGAACTTCGCAACGTGATCGTAGTTCGCCGTATTGAAGGCGGTACAGAGATCTTGAGTAAGATCGCGGATACGGGATTCGGTATCCGGAAAAGGACTGGGAACACTGCCAGGATACGACCGGAACATCGAGCATCCTCCCGGGGAAGGGACTTGGGGCGCTTTCTCATTCGCCCAAACAAGGCGAACGACGCCTGATTGCGGCGATTGTAGCGCAAAACCCGGTCCAGCAACCAAGAACTTTTCAGAAGCTCGAAAAAATGCTGCAGACTTTATTGTTCAGATTTTGCGAGAGTCAACGTTTGGCGAGATGCGACCGAAGAGACTTGCGCAACCAGCAATTTACTTCCAACAAACGGACGTCATTTGAATTGAAAATCCGGCAATTTTCTTCAGGCCGCTTTTTTGCCTTCGGGAGATTCTTTTTCCCCTTCGGCTTTGGCTTCGGGATGTCCACGCTCGGCGGCGGCGTGCTCAATTTCCGCATTCACTTCCCCGCCCACCATAAATGCCAGGCCAGTCACATAGAACCATAGCAGGAGGATGATCACCGCTCCCAAGGAGCCGTAGGTTTTGCTGTAAGAGTTGAAGTAATGCAGGTAGAGACGAAATGCGAAAGAGGCGGTGATCCAGAGGAGAACGCCGATCAGAGAGCCGGGAGTAATCCAGTACCAGTGCTGCTCGCGAACATCGGGACCAAAATAATAGATCAGGGAAAATGCAAAGACTATAAAGAACAGGGCGGCTATAAATTGGATGATTTTCCAGGCGATGACAAAGGCGTGGCCCATGTGCAGCTTGGCGCCGATGAAGGGCGCCAGGTGCCCGCCTACCAGCACCAGGAACAGAGCTGAAATCACCAGAGCGGAAATCGCCACGGTCAGTCCTACGGCGATGGTGTGGACCTTCATCCAGGAGCGGGTTTCGCGCACGTGATAAGCATCGTTGAGGGCGGAGATCAGGGTGCTCATTCCGCCTGAAGCCGACCAAAGGGCAAATAAAAGTCCGAACGTAAGCTTGCCACCGCTGGCGTTGCGGGTGACTTCTTCGATGGTCTTCGTGACCAGGTCATAAGCTGCCGGCGGGAGCACCTGGGAGAAATAGTAAAAGAGACTATCCCTGAGTTGAGTTCCTTCCGAAGCGAAGAATCCGAATAATGCCACCAGAAAAAGCAGCAGCGGGAAAATGGCCATGAGGAAGTTGTAGGCAAGCCCGGCGGCAAGCCCGAACACGTTATCGTGATTTATTTCTTTCCAGACCTCTTTCGCGAGTTCCTTGGGCCGGAGGCCGCCGAGATTCCAAATGGAGCTGATCTGCTGTTCGGTAGTGAGCTTGGATTCCGACATGGATCGATTTTGCATTTGTGTCGGATTCGGATAAGGGGATGAGCGGTTGCTCCAGCGGCGATAAAGGCTCGGCCAGTGATAGGCCTAATATTTCTCGTAACTTACATACAACCCGGAGTCGGAGAACCGAGTTACGGCGGAAATCCCATGCCTGCCAAAGCGAAGTCGCGCTATACTCTAGCGATTAGCCGGACGAGGATTGCCCTTGCCCCAATGCCCGCCCTATTTCCGCCCCCATCCCAATCTGAGCGATCTGGTCAACCGCCACATCGTGCAATCGGAAATTGAAGGCGGAGTTGCTCTGCAGGATCTGGCCCCTGAGACTACCTTATTGATCCAGACGCAGCACAGTCGCTATACCGTAGTGCTTCAGGGCGAAAGCCAGGCATTGATTTCCGGTCATCCCGAGTTCTGTCCTGAGCCCGTATTGGTGACTCTGGAAGGTTCTACCTGGGGTGGTTCCATGTTGAAGCCGCGCTACATTGGTCGAGGGATGCATCTGGAGTTCCGGCATCCGGCATACGCAGTGCCTATTGTGACTTCCCGGATTCAGGAAATTCAGCCGGTTTGTGAATTCAGCGTACGCAAACTGGAGGGACTGGGCTCAGCACCCTAACGGCCGGCATTGATCAGCCGGGCCACTTTTTTCAAATCTTCCACGAAGCGCGCCATCTCAGCGTGCCTGTCTTTTTCTTGCGGCATGCGCAACAACGATGAGGGATGTACAGTGGCGAGGGCGTACGGCGCCAGGGGAGACTTGATCAGTTCACCTCTTTGGCGAGTCACGCTGAAACTTTTTCCCAACAAGGCTTGGGCGGCGGTAGCGCCAAGACAAACCAGGACGCGCGGTTTGATGACCTTCAATTCTGCTTCCAGCCAGGGCCGGCAAGCCTTTATCTCGGTGGCGTTGGGTTTCTTGTGAATGCGGCGTTTGCCTCTTTCATCGCGCACCCATTTGAAGTGCTTGACCACGTTGGTCACGTACACCTGATCGCGTTCGATGCCGGCCTCTTCTAAGGCGCGATCTAACAGCATTCCTGCGGGGCCGACGAATGGTCTGCCTGCCCGGTCCTCGCGATCCCCGGGTTGTTCGCCCACGAACATAACCTCGGCGGTGCTGCTGCCTTCGCCACAAACGGTTTGCGTGCCCGTCTTCCACAAATCACAGGCTTTGCAATGCGCCGCAGCGGCGCGCAATTGCTCGAGGGTCGTCGCATGGGCAGGCACGGGAGCCGCTGAGGTCTTTGCTGCTGTCTTAGTGCCCTGTGGGCGCTTAGGTCGAGAAGCGTCTGGTGCTTGTGCGGGGCTGGCTGACTTCTCGCTGCGTTGGCGTGCGTGGGCCAAAGTAAAACTCCAGTTAACGCAAATGTGAGATGTCCTGCAGTCTTGCTCCGTTGCCGTTACGAATGTCTGTGGAAGACATTCGTGAGGCTAGTCCGTGCAAATAGTTGTTGGGTTTAGGAGCGATGAGCGGCCCGCAGGATCGACGATACCAACCTTTTCCGGGCTGGGGCCCTCCAACCATCGGCATGCTGAGTAGCTGGTTGTTATGACCTAACCGTCTAGCAACAGAGTGCCGAGGCTGGTTCGGTGATCGGCGCAGCGGTGACGGCGATGCGCGTTTTCCAGAGTGGTCTCCGCCTGTGGAGGTACGTGCTATGACGTTTCGCATATTGCTCGCAGACGACCACGAAGTCGTGCGGCGCGGGCTTTGCGCGATCTTGCAGAAGAAAGGCGAATTGGAAGTTTGCGGTGAAGCCAAGGATGGGCGCGAAGCGGTAGACCTCGCGAAACAGCTCAAGCCCGATGGGGTGATTATCGATATCGGCATGCCCGAGGTAAACGGACTGGAAGCAACCCGCCAAATCGTGGATGCGCTTCCGGGGACCAAGGTGCTCGTGCTCAGCTTGTATGACTCCGAAGACACGATTCAGCAAGTCGTGGACGCGGGGGCTCGCGGTTACATGCTGAAGTCCGATGCCGCTCGCGACCTGTTCACCGCGGTCGATGCCTTGCGGCGAAACCTGAGCTTCTTCAGCAACAAGGTCGCGGACATGCTGCCGGAAGGGTATGTCAATGCCAGGCCGGGCGCAGCGAATTTGCCTGCGCAACTCCGTAACCGGCTTACCACACGCGAGCGCGAACTTGTGCAACTGCTGGCGGAAGGGAAAAGCACCCGGCAGGCGGCGACGCAGTTGGGCATGAGCGTGAAAACCGCAGAAACGCATCGTTCCAATGTGATGCGCAAATTGCAGCTGCACTCGGTCAGCGAACTGGTTTTGTACGCGGTAAGGAACAAGCTGGTGCGGCTTGCTGAGCCGTAATCGGGCAACAATATTGGCGATCCTTTTCTTCACGCTCAGTAATTATGTGAGTTTGTGAACTGAAGAAAAAGGATCGCCATTGAAGTTAGAGCGGTGTTGAATCCTGATTACGCAACGGACCTCTTGCCTCCCGGCCGAGTCGTCGAGGCCGGTCCGACAGCCTCACCGTGAGCTGCTTCGACGTTGATGCCTTCGGCAATTTCGCTCAGCTTCTGGTCGGTTTGCTTCTCTTCGTCCAGCGTTTGCTCAAGAAGTTCCTGTGCTTGTTTGTAGCCTAAGAGCTGAGCGAATGTGCGGACGCTGCCGTACCCGGCGATTTCATAATGTTCGACCCGCTGTGCGGCGGTGATGAGTGCGGCGTCTTTGACGTCAGGATCGGAGCCGGACTTGATCATTTCGTTGCCTTCTTTGATCACTCCTTCCATTCCTTTGCAATCGCCTTTTTTGGCGTTGCCGGTGATGCTCTCCAGAACCTGCTCCAGACGGCGAGCGTGGTTTTGCGTCTGACTCAAGTGCTGATGGAAAGCGTTCTTCAGTTCCGTATCGGTGGCTGCTTCCGCCATCTTGGGAAGCGCCTTGATGATTTGGTTCTCCGCGTCGTAAAGGTCTTCGAGTTGCAGAACGAGAAGTTCACTCAGTGACTTCGCCTTCATAATTTCCTCCAACAAAATTTGAGTTTTTCTTAGATGAAACAACTTTCGCTGGCGAAAGAGGCTAATAAAAACTTTTTCAACGGGGAAAGAGGCGAGGAGCAGGTGCCAGCATCTCGCTAGAGAGTCGACACCTGCTTTATTTGGCGGGTCTCGGAGAGTTGAACGTTTTTCTTTCCGAAAGGGTAGATGGCTAATGAGAGCGCAGCAATCCTGTGGACCCTGTATTTACCCCTAGGAAGTTCCTGTACTCAGCTGGTGACAGCGGATTCCAAGTTCAAGGTGCTGCAGTCGGTTACGCAGGGGCCCTGCAAATCGTGGAGCGCAGTCCTGTTTCTTGATGCAACCTCGCAGCTATGTACAGCAACTGGGTTGCCGAATTACGTGGTGGACCTGATGGACGGTCTTACAGCGTAACTTTACGCTCTTAACACTGACGTTAGTCAGTCGGATGGAAAACGTTACTGCTGAAAGGAGCAGTCTTGAGCGCAGCTACCCAAATTATCCCAACGGATTCTGAAACTGGATTGGTCAAACGGGCTCAACGAGGCGATACCGGAGCTTTTACGAATATCTTTCACGTGCACAAGCCCCGGGTGTATTCCCTCTGCCTGCGCATGACCAACAATGTGGCGGAAGCAGAAGACTTGACGCAGGAAGCGTTTTTGCAGGTGTTCAGGAAACTGCCTACATTTCGGGGCGACTCTGCACTGTCTACCTGGATGTACCGGGTCGCCGTCAACACCGTTCTAATGTATTTCCGTAAACGTGGGCGGCCGCAACTTTCGCTGGATGAGCCTTGCAGCCAAAATGTGAAAACGAAAAAGCGGGAATATGGATTCGACGATGAGCGCCTGGTCACCTCGATCGACCGGATCGCGTTGGCGCGCGCCATTAAGGAACTTCCTGACGGGTACCGCACGATTTTCCTGCTGCATGAAGTCGAAGGCTACGAACACCGCGAGATTGCACGCTTGTTAAAGTGCTCAGTGGGGAATTCCAAGTCGCAACTACACAAGGCGCGGCTTAAAATGCGGGAAATCCTGTGTCATTTGCCGGAAGCGAAAAGCGATGTCGAGCGGCCGGGAGTGCGACGGCAACAACGGCCGGTATCCGCGACAGTTTCAGCGAGCGCCGGTCCCAAGCTGTGCTGGAGTAATCCGAAGCGCGGGCAGAAGAAAGCGGCCAAGCCAGTTTTCGTTGCTCCGCTGGTTACTTCTGATAGCCGAGTTAGTGTTTCCGCGTAAAGCGAGGCCTCTTGAGTGCTTGTGGAAATATTTATCTCCGCAGTTTCCATAAGCACTTCAAGAGAGGCAGCATTGTTCAGGGCAGCATTGTTCAGTAAATAAATTTTCCGTTCGATTCCTTTCCGCAAGTTTTCGCACCGACGCTGGCGTATGCAAAGAGTTTGTTCAGAAATTGCTTCCACTTCCTTCCTACATTGAATCTCCGAGTCGAGCTACAGTATGGTGCCGATGGAGAGTACAGGGTGGGTCACGTATACTGAATTTGTCCGGCTTTTAAGCCATGGTGCAACGCCGCGGCAGGCGGACCTTTGGAGCCGTTGCTCCCAGTAGTTTCTTTGGCTGTCCGCTCCCTGAAGCAGAGGTGTGCAGGTTTGAGCTTTGGGATGCAGACCACGACGATAATTAACGGCAACGTTTACAGACAATCACGATGCGAATAGCACAGGTAGCGCCACTCTACGAAAGCGTCCCCCCAAAGCTGTATGGGGGAACCGAGCGTGTCGTGTCCTACTTGACAGAGGAATTGGTCCGGCAGGGACACGAGATCACGCTCTTCGCGAGCGGGGATTCAATGACCAGCGCGAAGCTGGTGCCGGCCTGCCCGGAAGCGTTACGGTTGAACAAGACCGCGATTGATCATTTCGCTCACCACCTGGTTATGCTGGAACGGGTGTTTGCGCGAAAACAGGATTTTGATATTGTGCACTTCCACGTCGATTACCTGCATTATCCTCTGAGCCGCCGCGAACGGTTGGTCAACCTGACTACCCTACACGGGAGGCTGGACATTCCCGACCTGGTGCCCGTGTACAAAGTCTTCCCAGACATGCCGGCGGTCTCGATCTCCGATGCGCAACGTAAGCCTCTGCCGTGGATTAACTGGCAGGGCACGGTGTATCACGGCATGCCGGCAAATCGTTTGACATTCCGCGCGGGAAAAGGAAATTATCTTGCGTTTCTGGGCCGCATCTCACCTGAGAAGGGCTTAGAGCAGGCCATTCAGATTGCCCTGCGGCAGGAGATGCCGCTGAAGATTGCCGCCAAGGTTGATCATGTCGACGCGGAATATTTTGAGAGTGCTATTAAGCCGCTACTAAACCATCCGCTGGTGGAGTTTGTCGGCGAGATTGGATACCCTGATAAGAACGATTTTCTGGGGGACGCTATCGCGCTGCTGTTTCCTATTAACTGGGCTGAACCTTTTGGGCTAGTGATGATGGAGTCGATTGCGTGCGGCACGCCGGTGATCGCGTATCCCCGGGGTTCGGTTCCGGAGATCATTGAGGACGGCGTTTCGGGGTTCCTGGTGCACAACGTCGAGCAGGCGGTTAAAGCAGTGAAGCGAATTTCGCAGATTGATCGTCGCCGCTGCCGCCAGCGCTTTGAGGAGCGCTTCACCGCAACTCGCATGTGCAACGATTATTTGGCCCTTTACGAGCGCCTGGTAAACGGGCAATCCGAACCGATCACGGTAAGGGACGGAGTTCCAGTTGGTTGAAGTCAACACCGCGCAGCAATACTACATAACCACTACGGCTACGCCGGCCGACGACCGGCCTCGGGTACTCAAGTACGGAGATCTCTTTGCGGTCTTTAACCGGCACGGTGACATCGAGCCTTCGGGCTTGGGCGAAGAAGGTCTCTATTATGAGGGCACCCGCTTTCTATCTGAAATGGTGCTGTATATCGGCAACGCGCGGCCCCTGCTGCTCAGTTCCACCATCAGCAGAGACAATTTTCTCTTTACCGCCGACCTTACCAACATAGACATCCTGGCCGATGATGAAGTGAAGATTCCCCGTGGAACTCTCCACCTGCATCGTTCCAAGTTCCTTTGGAACGGCCTCTGTTATGAGAAGTTCCGACTTGCCAATTACGGCTTGGCAAAAATTTCCGTGCCATTGCGCGTGGCATTCGAGGCGGATTATGCCGACATTTTTGAAGTACGCGGCACACGGCGCGAGCGACGGGGTCAGCGGTTGGAGGATACCGTTCGGGATGATTGCATTGTGATGGCCTACAAAGGACTTGATGGAGTTCTGCGGGAAACCGAGATCCGATGCACTCCCAGTCCAGTGCGGCTTGCCTCCTCCGAAGCGATCTTCAGAGCGGTTCTGCAGCCCAAAGACGAGATTACTTTTTATTTAATCGCCTCGTGTGTGCCGTATCAGGATCCCCCGCCGGACTGGGATGCGGCTTTTATCGCGGGCAAGAGCCAGTTGAAAGATGATGCTCGCGATACCTGGCAGATCCATAGTTCCAACGAGATGTTCAATAGGTGGGTGGAGCGGTCGGTCGCCGATATCCGCATGATGTTGGAAGGCAATCCGGAAATCGACTACCCTTATGCGGGCGTGCCCTGGTTTAGCACGGTTTTCGGCCGGGACGGCATAATCACGGCGCTGGAATGTCTTTGGCTAACGCCACGAATTGCCAAAGGTGTCTTGCAGTACCTGGCAGAAAATCAAGCGACCCGGGTGGACCCGGCTTCAGACGCCGAACCCGGCAAGATTCTCCACGAAATGCGCAGGGGGGAAATGGCAGCGCTGGGGGAAGTGCCGTTTGGGCGCTATTACGGTAGCGTGGATTCCACTCCGCTTTTTGTCATGCTGGCCGGCGCCTATTACGAGCGGACTGGGGATCTCACATTCATCGAATCCTTATGGCCTCACATTGAGGCCGCCCTGGAATGGATTGACCATTACGGCGACCAGGATGGCGACTGCTTTGTCGAATATTCTCGCCAGTCGCCGAACGGCTTGACCCAGCAGGG
>QIAS01000199.1 GCA_003225615.1 Acidobacteriota bacterium
CGACATTCTCGGGCGTCGACAACGCTGGACATTTACCAGCAGTTCGTGCCAGAGAGTCAACGGCGGGTGGTCAACAAACTGAGCAGTCTACGCACGATTAACTGATGTGCAGAAGGAATTGCAGCCAATTGCAGCCAAAGAGCGAAACGCGAGACGTGCAAACGATTGAAAACATGGTGGCCAGGGACGGAGTTGAACCGCCGACGCCAGCCTTTTCAGGGCTGCGCTCTACCACCTGAGCTACCTGGCCACTTTTCCGCTCACAGTGAGGCCCACGACTCGGGCGAAGAGCCGTGATTTATGAGCTATGACTGCGGCGGATTGCCAACAGGCAAGGCTGCCAACACTGGGAGTGCGCGGAACCGTTCCGATTATACCAACCGCGCTGCGAATGGCTCAACGCTCCCGGTCGGTGTTTCTATCCACGCCGGCTCTTCACTGACCGGTTGCCGCGCCCCGTTGTTGCAGCCACGACGCCAGCTTCGAGCCTTGCTGCCACTTCAGATCCACACAGTAATTCATGCGCTCCAAAGACTGCTTTAGCGTGCGCTCGGCGGAGGGAACTTTGTGCGTCGAGAAGAAATCCTTTACTTCGTCCTGTAAGCCGGCATCGCAGAACGAACTAGTCGCCTCCACCAATTCCCCGCTTATGAAGCCGCTGTTCGCTTTGTCGATTTCCGCCCAATGGGCGCGCACAAAATCCCACGCCAGTCGTTCGCCCGCCGGATTTCCCATGACACCCGCGATCAGTCCCAACGTATCCTGCGACCGCACCTCCGGCGTTAGCGAATATTCCAGCGCGCGCTGCAGCAAGCTTGGGTCGCTGAAGCCCGTCAGCGTGCCCAGATAGATGTAGTACTCTTCCGGCGTCTTGGCTTTCTTCAACCGATCAAAAAATTTGTCGTAAAGTGCGGCATCGCCGTTCATCGCGGCCAGACTGAATACCGTCCTTGCCATGGTGCGATCCAGCGACTCGGGATGCTCCAGGGCTTCATCGGTCATCTGGCTCGCCGCCTCCAGTGCCTCCGGATCCCGCCCCGTCCCGCCCAGCGTGTGCATTACTCGGGCCCGCAGGCTTTTCAGTTCATCACTCTCACCCGGCTTCGATTTCCAACCCAGATCTTTTGCAACCGGTGCGAGCAAGCGTCGGACCCACTCCTGATACGACTCGCGATCGGCATCCGTCACAAGATACCTGCCGATGTAATCAATCTGGTCAGTGAGTTGGCCGATGACCGCGCGGTTGCGTTCTGCCTGCAATCCCTCCACGAAACCGAGGTAGTCGCCAATCTGCTGCCGCCCTACCCGCACCGACGCCCATGCGTTCCCCAGCAGCATGATGCGCTCCGCAGCTGACAACTCTCGCTCCGCCTCTCGCCCCATCGCCCGCAGCATGTCTGTGTCATACCCGGAGCGGTAGTAGCCGCTTGCTCCCGCATTCGAGAGCACCCAGGCCGCGCACGAAGCCAACTGAAAGGTCTCTTCCTTCTTGCTGAGCAATACACATTTGCTCTGACCCTCCGCGCCGTGCGCGCCCGCCTCCTTCATGCAGACCGGAATTTGCCACAACTCATCATTCTTGCTGTTGAACAGAGTTCGGTCGTAAAAATAGCGCTGCTGCGAAAGTGTAGCCGTCGCTGAACCACCCGCGCACTGCACCTTCAAGGTAACCAGTGGCGCCCCAGCCTGCTTCACAAACGTCGACATGATGCGGTCCACCGGTTTCTTTGACACGCTTGTCAGCGTGCTCCAGAAATCCTCTGCGGTCGCGTTCCCGTAGGAGTATTTCCGCAAATACTCGTCCACCCCGGCCCGGAATGTCTCTGGTCCCAGATATGACTCGATCATCCGCAACACTGCCCCGGCCTTGTCGTACGCGATGCCGTCAAATAATTCCTGAATTTGCGCAGGAGTCTCCGCCGCCTGGTGCACTGGACGCGTGTTTTGGAGCGCATCCAGGTTCAGCACGCCAGTGGTATCGCGCACCTGATCCAGATTCATCTCCCATTCCGGCCGCAACGCTGCCACCGACTTTTTCTCCATCCAGGAAGCAAAACCTTCATTCAGCCAAATGTCGTCCCACCACTTCATAGTCACGAGGTCGCCGAACCACTGGTGCGAAATCTCATGCGCGATGAAGACGGCCACATCCTTATGCTTCTGCACCGACGCCCGCTTCTCATCCATCTGCAACATGGTCTGGCGATACGTAATCAGGCCGGTATTCTCCATCGCGCCCGCAGCGAAGTCCGGCAACCCGATCATGTCCAGCTTTTCAAACGGATACTTGATGCCAAAGTACTGGTCGAAATACTTGATGCACTGCTCGCCAATTTCCAAAGCGTAATGGCTGTACGGTTTCGATCCCCCCGGCCCATACACGCGAATCGGAATTCCATCCGCCACGCCTTCCACATACTCGAAGTCACCAACCGCCATCGCGACCAGGTATGACGACATTTTCGCCGTGGTCGCAAAGTGTACCGTGTGCTTGCCGTTACCCGGCCCCGGAGTATCGGAAAGGATTTTCCCATTGGAGATCGCGGTAAGTCCCTTGTCAGCCACTATGGTGATGTCAAACGTCGCCTTGTATGCCGGCTCATCGAAACCAGGAAATGCCCGCCGCGCATCTGTAGCTTCAAATTGTGTGGCGGCATATTTCTTTCCATCTCCCAGTTTTCCCAGGTAAAAGCCGCGCAGTTCATTATTCAGAATCCCCGAGTAGCGTATCTGGATGGTTGCCGGCCCGGCCGCCAGCGGCTTGCTGAGCGCGAGTGTCGCCATCTCTTTATCTTTGTCCAGCGAAACCTTGGCCTTCTGCGTAACCCCACCGGCCGAAACGCTCGCCTCCTGAAAATTAATCTCCGCCGCGTTGAGCACGATGACCGAGGTCGGCTTCAGCACGCGAATTTGGATAGTCTCCTCGCCCGTGAAATTTTCTTTGTCAAGATTCGGAGCAAAGCTCAGCTTGTAGCTTTCCGGAACCGTCATTTCCGGCAACCGCTGCGACGCGGCAAAAGAGGACGCCAGCAAAATAATGCAAGAAGCAAAGAGGTTGCGTCTCATAGTCCCTTTCAGATATTTATCCCAACTCTCCGGAACCCCCGGAAGCCACCAGCTTCCCGTTCAAAACAGCAAATGCACATCGGTTAGATGCAAACCAATAAGGGATCTCGCGATAATCATTAGTCTCAAACACCGCTAGATCGGCGTCCTTGCCGGGTTCAATCGAACCCTTGCGCTCCTGTATCCGCAGCGCCCAGGAACCGTTGATGGTCGCCGCCCCGATCGCTTCCGCCGGGGACATCCGCATCTGCGTGCATGCCAGGGAGAGCACAAAAGGCATGCTGCTGGTCGGCGAACTTCCGGGATTGTAATCGGTCGCCAGCGCCACCGGCACTCCTGCATCAATAAGGTCGCGCGCGGGCGGATACTTCCCCACCCCGAGAAAATAATTCGCGCCCGGCACGAGTGTAGCGACGGTCTCCCGCTCCGCCAGAAGAGAAATATCCGAACGGCTCACATGATCCATGTGATCCAAAGATGCCGGCTCGAATTCCAACAACGATGAAACGCCACACTCGGTCAGTTGGCAGACATGCGCCCGCACCCCCAGCCCATTCCGCCTGGCCGCCCCAAAAACTTTTTCCGTATCCTCGACGCTGAACGCCCCACGATCGCAGAACACATCCACAAACCGCGCCAGCCCGCTCTTCGCGGCCCGCGGAATCATCTCTAAACAGACGGTCTCAACATACTTTTGTGAGCGCCCCTCAAATTCTTTTGGCACCACGTGCGCCCCCAGCAAGGTTGGGACCACGGTGCCCGGCCAGCGCGAAGCGGCGTCCCGTATGGCCTCCAGCGACTTCAGCTCCGACTCGACGGTCAGGCCATACCCTGACTTCGCCTCCACTGTAGTGGTGCCCTGCTCTGCCATCTCGTGAAGCGCACCCAGAACTTTTTCCGCCAGTACACTCTTCCCCGCCCCACGCACGCCTTCCACGCTGGATCGAATTCCGCCCCCTGCCGCCGCAATCTCCTCATAGCTCGAGCCTGCAATGCGTTTTTCAAAATCTACAAGCCGGGGATTAACGAAAACCGGATGAGTATGCGAATCCACGAACCCAGGCAGCACCACCTGCCCCGCGCAATCAATCTCAATAACTTTTTTGCGATTTTTTCTCAGCCAGGGATCCCGCAGTGCGTCTTTTGTTTTGCCGACGGACACGACCTTGCCGCCGACGCATAGAACTGCGCCATCTTCAATGATGCCGAGTTCCTTGAGGTCCGCTCCCCGCCGAGGCCCAGCTTTGCCGGAAGTAGCCCGCAAAGTAAGCAACTGGCCAATATTGACCAGCAGCAGCGCCCGCTCACCCTGCGATTTAGATTTGGTAAAAGACGTCACCAGGAAGGTAGTTTAGCAGTGACCGCCGTAGCACCAATGAACGTGTGGAGACGGGCGCCTCGCCCGTCCATGCCGAGCAGCGCTCGGCAGGCCTTTTCTCGGCCCCGGCGCCTACGTCATCACCGGCATCTACTTCTTCATCGGCACGTTCACGCCTGTCTTATCCGCAAACTTCTCCGCCTCGCCATACCCCGCGTCCACGTGCCGGATCACGCCCATCCCCGGATCCTTCGTCAACACGCGCTCAATCCGCTTCGCCATCATCTCCGTGTCGGCTGCCTCGGTGACCTGCCCGGCATGCAGCGAATACCCAATCCCCACGCCCCCGCCATTGTGAATCGAAACCCACGAAGCTCCCGCCGCCGTATTCAACAAAGCATTCAGCAAAGGCCAATCCGCCACCGCATCGCTGCCATCCTTCATGCTCTCAGTCTCGCGAAAAGGAGATGCTACTGACCCGCAATCCAGATGATCGCGCCCAATCACAATCGGAGCCTTGATCTTCCCTTTCTTGACCAATTCATTTATCGCCAATCCAAACTGCGCCCGTTCGCCGTAGCCCAGCCAGCAGATGCGCGCCGGCAGCCCCTGAAACCTGATCCGCTTCCGTGCCAGATCAATCCAGCGCCGCAGAATGCGGTTCTCGGGAAAAAGTTCCAGCACCAGCTCATCGGTCACCGCAATATCTGAAACTTCTCCCGACAAAGCCACCCAGCGGAATGGCCCGCGCCCTTCGCAGAAAAGCGGCCGGATATATTCCGGCACGAATCCCGGAAAGTCATACGCGTTCTTCACGCCGCGTTCAAAAGCAAAAGTCCGGATGTTGTTGCCATAGTCGAACGTGACCGAACCCATTTTCTGCAAGCGCAGCATGCCTTCCACATGCCGCGCAATCGAATCCAGGGACCGCTCCTGATAAGCCTTTGGATCGCGCTTGCGCAACTCCAGCGCCGCTTCCAGAGTCATGCCATTCGGAACATACCCGTTCAGCGGATCATGCGCCGAGGTCTGGTCGGTCAAAATATCTGGCACCACGCCCCGCTCCGCCAGCTCCGGAATAATGTCCGCGCAGTTCCCCACCAGCCCGACAGAAACCGCCTCTTTCTTCCGCACCGCATTCTTCAGGACGCGCAAAGCTTCATCGAGAGTGGTCACCAGGAAATCGCAGTACCCGGTCTTCAAACGCTTCTTGATGCGCTCCGCATCCACATCAATTCCCAGGAAGGCCGCGCCGTTCATCGTCGCTGCCAGCGGCTGCGCTCCACCCATGCCGCCCATGCCTCCCGAGACAATCAGCTTGCCATGCAGGTCCCCACCAAAACTCTTTTCCCCCGCCGCCGCAAACGTCTCGAAAGTCCCCTGTACAATTCCCTGCGATCCGATATAAATCCACGAGCCTGCCGTCATCTGGCCATACATCATCAGCCCGGCCCGCTCCAGTTCGTTAAACTTCTCCCAGTTCGACCAGTGCCCGACCAGGTTTGAATTCGCAATCAAGACCCGGGGAGCATACTCATGAGTCTTGAACACCCCCACCGGCTTTCCCGACTGAACCAGCAGAGTCTCGTCATTTTCGAGCTTTTTTAAAGACGCAACGATGGCGTGATAACAATCCCAATTCCGAGCTGCTTTTCCAGTGCCGCCATAAACGACCAGATCCCCTGGCCGCTCCGCCACTTCTTCATCCAAATTATTCATGAGCATGCGCATGGCAGCTTCCTGCTGCCAGCTCTTGCAGGAAAGTGTGATGCCACGAGGCGCCCGGATCGGAGAGGGAGGAGATTGTTTGATTTCGGTTTCAACCGGCATGACTCAATGGTAGAGCTTCTCACAGACGGGTGCAATTCGACGCCTTGTCATCCTGAGCGGAGCGAAGGACCTATGTATTTTCTAGATAGGGCAAAACGGCGACACGAGTCGGGCTTAGCTGAATGCTGGGTATTCAATGCTGCTCTACCAACTCGAATACGCCGTTCCCTCGCTCGACGTCTGGTTCGACGCGCTATGCACGTCGCTAATCCCCGGCTCCTGCTGGTCCACCGCCAGCAGCACGTCCTCCTGTTCCACCTGCCAGTTGGGCTGGCTGGTGAAAGGGTCGCTGGGAATCTGCTTCATGTATCCGGCTTGCACCAGGTCGTCGAGCGACTGCGGCGCCTTCTGCTTATCCAGCGTGTACTGCGAAATCACCGAGCGCAGGGTAAACAAATCCTGCCGCAGCACCGACTCCTTGGCGCGTAGAATCGACTGGTTGTAAAAGGGTATGGCGATCGAGACCAGAATCAGGATCATGCTGATTACGATCATCAACTCAATCAATGTAAAGCCGCGGCTCGGCCGGTTTTTGCGACTGCTTACCATTCTTTATATTTTGTCCCGTCCAGCGCCGTGCCTTCCGATTTGGTGAACACGTCGAACACGTTCTGCCCACCCCAGGAATCCGAAGTGGGATCGTCTTGCATAGAACGCATGCCCCATTCCGTCTTGCCGCTCATCGGATCCACAGGTATCTTTCTCAGAAAGCGCACTTTCTTGCCGCCCACGTCCACACCGGTCACCAAGGTCTCCAAATCCGGCGGATACCCCTCAGTCCCCACTTTGATCTGGAACGCACCCCGGTCTGCCGCATCCTTGTAGCGATCAATGGAATCGCGCATCATCCACAGGTCGTAGCGCAGTTCCCGTTCCTTTTCCCGCTTAATGCTTAACCGGGCGAGCGGAACGATCATTCCTGTGAGGATGACCAGGATGGTGGTCGCGACAATCAGTTCAATAAGAGTGAAGCCCCCAGTCCGCTCTTTCAGCGCCTGAGGCCTACTCCTGACTATGTACTGCATATAACTATTCTACCGAAATGGTGCCTATTGGATTGTCACTGTCGCCTGGGCTCCGTTTACCGGAATCCGTTGCATGGCGGGATCGAGTGCACCACCTTTGGTGATGGTCAGCGTCGTTTGCCCGTTTCCCTTGGCCAAAAATGTCAGCGTGACCACCGCACCTTGCCCGGAAACACCGCCTGAACCCGGCGGACGCGTGGCCGTAATCTGCACCGTCCCGCTAGTCGGATCATCACGATGTACCAGCGCCACCGCCTGCCCATCCTGTGAGAGGAAACCGCCGTTCGATACGTTTACTAGTTGCAACGCGTTGGGATCGTAATTGAGTTGCACCGGCACTGAGTACACGTTTTGCCCGCCGCTCAGCAAAATGTTTGCCGTAAAGGTGGCACCTTTCGGTTGCGTGATGCTGGGCGGATCAAACGTGAAGCTCGCGCCCGCCGTCGGAGGAGGCTGTGTCTGCCCCCCCGGAGGCGGAGGTGGTGCTTGCGTTGGCGCTGCCGGAGCCTGATTCTGAGGAACCGCTGGAGCTTGACTCGCTGGAGTTTGGTTCGCTGGAGGCGCCCCGCCGCCGCTCGCAGGCCGGCTGAACCGGCGCAATTCGATGGCGTTCGCCGTCCCCACATCCAGAACTTCCTGGTTCAGCTTCGAAACCTCATGTCCGCGCACGATGTGCGGGATCAGCACAAACACAATTTCGTTTTCACGATGCTCGGTATTGGTTTGCGCGAACAGGTACTTCAGGATTGGAATGTTCGCCAGACCCGGAATTCCGCTCAGCGACTTGGTTTGCTGGTCTTCCAGAATTCCGCCCAGCAGGTTGACCTCGCCTTCCTTCAAGCGGATTTCATGCTCGATCTTGCGCTGCCCGATCACCGGCTGGTCAATGCCGCCGATATTGGTGTGGCTGGTTACAGCCGATATATCCAGCGAAATCTTTAATGTAACTTCCCTGCCCGCATGCACATGCGGCGTGATGTCAATATTCACGCCGACATCGAGATATTGGAACTGCGTGTTCACCAATGGATTAATGCCCACGCCACCGATGCCTGGCTGGAACGACCCCGTAGCCACTGGCACGCGATCGCCAATCTTCAGGGACGCCTTTTGTCCGTCCAAAGCCCGAATCTGCGGATTCTGAAGTAGCTTCGTGTTGCTATCGCTCAGCAGCGCACTGGCCGTGGCCTGCGGAATGGTGACGGTAAAGTCCGTCGCGTTCAGATTGCCCAGGCGATTCAGATTGATCTGATTGGGTGTTCCCGTTCCCGTGCTGGTTGTCGTAGTTGTCCCACCGGTGGTGGTAGGAGTAGTTGTGTTGATGTTGCTCTGCAAGGCTACGGTAGCGCTGGTGGGAGGATTAATGCCATATTGCCGCGTCTTGTCGCGACTCACCTGCATAATGGCAACTTCTACAATAACTTCCGGCTTCGGTTTGTCGAGATCGTCAATCAGCTTTTGCGCCAGGGCCATCTGGTCCGGGGTGCCGCGCACCACGATTGCATCCTGCGAAGGCAACTGCTGAATGCGGCTGACCTCGAGGATGGTGCGCATCGCATTCACTACATCTTGCAATTCAGTAGGTTGCGATAAATTCGCTAAATAAAAAGTCTTGATGACGCTTTGTTCCAGTTCCTTGCGCTTCCCGGGATTGTCGGCAGCCACGAAGATGGTGTTCGGGGTTACCGGACGCCAGAAGGTCTTCGATTCCAAGGCGATAATTTCCAGCGCTTCTTCCAGCGTAACCCCATTCAATTCGATCTTGATGCGCCGCGAAGTGTAATCCGGGTCAAATAACACGTTGATTCCGGCCAACTTGCCCACTGTCTCGTAGATCACTTTGCTGTCTTCGGTGAGCTTGAGAGTGATGGGAACATTGGAGATGGGGGCCAATTCGACCGGACCGGTCGCCTGCTCCAGGCGTTTTTTCAAACCGCTAGGCGCACCGGCTGACTGCGGACGAGGGTGCTGCGCCTCATCAATCATCTCCTTGGTGCGGCGAACCTCCTGCTGGGCTATGAAGCTCGACGGATCGATGTCCAGAGCTTTCTGGAACTCGGCCAGAGCCTCATCCAGTTTGCCCGCATCGCGCAGCAATTGTCCGCGATGCACGTGCGAAGCTGCGGCTAGAAAACGCAGGCGCTCAAACGCGGTGCGATAGCGCAAGTCCTTGGGTTTCAGGTCGTAAGCCTGCTTGTAGTAGTCGAAGGCTTTCTCGTAGTTCTGCCGCGCCTCGGCGTCTCGACCACGGTCGTAGAAGGACTTGGCCTTATCGGCGGCGAGGGGCAAAGTTGCAGAAAGAACTAGCAGAAGCACGAGCGCCAGCCTAGTCAGGCGTCTCATCTCAATCAGAACCTTTCACACAGTCCGCATCCTGGGTGGCCATGACCCAGGTTGAAGCTGTTTTTGCACAAAA
>QIAS01000398.1:0-3224 GCA_003225615.1 Acidobacteriota bacterium
ATCTCGGCTGATACGGCGCTGGTACAGACGGTCGACTTCTTCACGCCGATTGTCGACGATCCGTATACTTTCGGCCAAATCGCGGCGACTAATTCGCTGAGTGACGTGTACGCCATGGGGGGACGCCCGCTGACCTCGCTGGCTCTGGTCTGCTTTCCGGAGAAGGGTGACCTGGCAATTCTGGAGAGGATCTTGGCCGGCGGCCTGGCGAAGATGATGGAAGCTGGCTGTACGGTGGTTGGCGGGCACAGCATTCGCGATGATGAAATGAAGTTCGGGTACTCCGTGACCGGCGTGATTCATCCCAAGCGCGTGCTGGCAAACTCCGGGGCTAGAGCGGGCGACCGCCTTTTGTTTACCAAATCTTTGGGAACGGGCGTGATCTCTACCGCGATTAAGAAGGGCGTTGCCAGGCAAAGCTGGATTGATGCGGCGGTCGCTTCCATGACGACCCTGAACAAAGCTGCCGCTGAGGTAATTACGGGCGATGCGATTAGCCGCGACCACGCAGTTAGGTCTGTGCATTCCATGACCGACATCACCGGTTTCGGCTTGATTGGCCACTCCAGGGAAATGGCATTGGCGTCAAACGTTAGCTTGAAAATCTATTCCAGCCGCGTGCCGCTGCTGGAGGGCGCTGTGGAGTGCGTGCGGGCTGGCCATATTTCCGGGGGACTGAAAGCTAACCGTGACTTCGCAGAGTGTGTTGTGGGCTACGAAGGCCATATTCCCGATGAGACGAAAACACTTTTGTTCGATCCACAAACCGCCGGGGGGCTGCTGGTCTCAGCCGCTTCCGATCATGCAGCCGAACTCGCCACGGCGTTGAGAGCGGCGGGCGTTCCCGCGATTGAGATTGGCGAAGTGCTGCCCGCCGCCAAGCCGCTCATCACCGTTGTTCCCTGACATTACCGTCCGCCCTGAACGAACGTCACTAGGGTGCCAAGCGCCTCCATGTTAATTTCTCAAGCCAGTCCGGGCGCAGACCGCCGTGGCCCGACGTTGAGGAGACATTTATGGCATCCAGTGCAGCTGCGCCTGCCCCCGATACGAACAATCTGGCTTTTCAGAAGCTGCGCGCCGAGCAGATGGTCAAAGCCGGCGCGGGGTGGTTTTTGTGGATTGCCGGCCTCTCTGTCGTCAACTCAATTATCGGAATGGCGGGTGGCGGCGTGCACTTTATTGTGGGACTTGGGATCACCCAGGTGGTGGATGCCGTGGCGCACGGTGTCGGTTCGGCAGGGATTGTGCTGGATCTGATCATCAATGGGTTCGTCGCAGGGGTGTTCGTGCTGTTCTGGAATTTCGCCAAGAAAGGCCAGAGTTGGGCGTTCTATGTCGGCATGGCAATGTACGCGATGGACGCGCTGCTGCTCCTCAGCTTCAAGGATATTTTCAGTGTGGCGTTCCATGCCTATGCGCTTTTCCGTATCTATAACGGATTGAAAGCTGCTCCTGTTTTCCAGAAGCTGGAGCAATCTACGATATTTCCGGCGTCACCCATCGTGCCGCGGTAAGGAGCCGGTTCGTGCCGTTCCGCTTTACCTTCGTGGCTCGCCTACCCAGGGCTTACGCCGTGGGCTATGGTCTTCCGCCGATCGTGATGCTTTTGTGCACGGGTTCGGCCGTCCCTCCGGGACTTAGTCATTCTCTCGCTCGGTCCCACCGCTGAAGCGGTGGGCTATTTTCGCTACGCCCCTCCGGGGCTGAACTGGACATCCGCAAGTTCGGATTTTGGTAAGCGCAACTACAGAAAAAGTAAGGGCGGCCATTCGGCCGCCCTTGAACTATCCAGTGAGAACGATCCACTGAGTTTTGCTTTTATGCTCGGGCCGGACTCTCGCCACCTTTGGCGATTCCGGGTCTTCCCGGTTCCGGTTTCAGGACTTGCTGGACACCGTCGTCAGACTTCGGCGGCGCCGCTTTGATTGGCGGCAGACCCTTGCCGTCGATCAGCATTTTGATTTCGTTGGCATCAAGCACTTCCCGCTCCAGCAAGGCTGCGGCAATCCTGGCCAGGGTTTCCTTGTTCTCGGACAGGATTTCCTTAGCAGTGTTGTAGCCTTTGCTTACCAGGCTACGCACCTGCTCATCGATCTGGATGGCGGTGGCTTCGCTGTAGTCGCGGTGTTGGGCGATCTCGCGGCCTAAGAATATCTGCTCTTCTTTCTTGCCGAAGGTGAGTGGGCCAAGCTCGCTCATGCCCCACTCGCAAACCATCTTGCGGGCCATTTCGGTGGCACGCTCAATGTCGTTGCCCGCGCCGGTGCTCATCTGGTTGAGGAATATTTCTTCGGCGAGGCGCCCACCCATCATGATGGCGATGGTGGTCTCGAGATACTCCTTGGTGTAGTTGTGACGATCGTCGATAGGCAGTTGCATGGTGACGCCGAGCGCCATTCCACGGGGAATAATGGTGACCTTGTGCACCGGATCAGAGTGCGGCAGCTTGGCCGCGACCAGTGCATGGCCGCCTTCGTGGTAGGCAGTCACTTTTTTCTCTTCGTCAGAGAGGATCAGCGACTTGCGCTCGACGCCCATCAGGACCTTGTCTTTGGCCAATTCGAAGTCGTACATCAGCACGGCCTTGCGATTCTGGCGGGCTGCGCTTAATGCGGCTTCGTTCACCATGTTAGCCAGGTCGGCTCCGGAGAACCCCGGGGTACCGCGGGCAAGGACAGAAAGATCTACATCTTCAGCAAGGGGAATCTTGCGCGTGTGCACGCGCAGAATCTCTTCACGACCGCGAACATCGGGACGAGTGACGACCACGCGGCGATCAAAGCGCCCGGGCCGCAGCAATGCCGGATCGAGCACGTCGGGACGGTTCGTCGCGGCCATCAGGATGACGCCTTCGTTCGATTCGAAGCCGTCCATCTCGACCAGCAACTGGTTCAGTGTCTGCTCGCGCTCGTCGTGACCTCCGCCTAATCCGGCGCCACGGTGACGGCCAACCGCATCGATTTCGTCGATGAAGATGATGCAGGGGGCATTCTTCTTACCCTGTTCGAACAGATCGCGTACGCGACTTGCGCCTGCGCCGACGAACATTTCTACGAAGTCGGAACCGGAAATGGAGAAGAACGGAACGTTTGCTTCTCCGGCCACCGCACGGGCCAGCAGAGTCTTGCCGGTGCCGGGAGGCCCGACTAACAGCACGCCCTTGGGAATGCGTCCGCCGAGCTTCTGGAATTTCTGGGCTTCGCGCAAAAATTCAATAATTT
>QIAS01000398.1:3232-3481 GCA_003225615.1 Acidobacteriota bacterium
TCGTCCACCCCAGCCACGTCCTTAAAGGTGACCTTCTTCTGCTGCATCGAGAGCAGGCGAGCGCGGCTTTTGCCGAACGATAATGCCTTGTTTCCGCCGGTTTGCATCTGGCGGATCATGAAGAACCACAGGGCCGCCAGCAAGATGAGCGGGGCCAGGTTCAGCAGCCATGTTGGCCAACTGCCATTGCTCATATCGCGGAATGTCATGACCACGCCCTTCTCCTGCAAGGACTTGATCATGTCCGGG
>QIAS01000371.1 GCA_003225615.1 Acidobacteriota bacterium
GATCTGGCGCCGGGCGCGGGTTTTAAGGTCGTTAGCAGCCCGCCCGTAGCGGTTTTGAAAACCTTCATGGGTGCGCTCGCGCAGGAATGACATCATCGTCTCGCCTTCCGGCACCGGATACTTGGGAAACTCATAACCCAGATCATCAAGCGCGAATTCGAGCCGCGAAGAAAGCTCGCCAGTGTGGGCAATGGCCTCGGGCAAGTCGGCAAAAAGCTGCTCCATTTCCTGCGCCGATTTCAAATGCCGCTCGGAATTGCGCGCCAGCAGCCTCCCCGCACTTGCCAGCGTCAGGTGATGGCGCAGCGCGATAAACACGTCGCACAACTCGCGCTCTTTCGCGATGGCATAAGAAACGCCATTCGTCGCTAGCAGGGGAAGATCGAGCGCGCGAGCAATTTCCACCGCGACGCGGTTGCGCACTTCTTCTTCGCGATGCAAATGCCGTTGCAGCTCAACATAGACGTTTCGCCGCCCGAAAATCTCCACCAGGCGCAGCACCGAGCGAAATGCTTCCTGGGTTCCACCTCGCGCCAGCGCCGCCGCCAACGGACCCTCGTCGCCGCCCGTCAGGCAGATAAGTCCCGCAGCATGCTCTTCGAGTTCATATTCATGAACCGCGCCTTCCTCTTTATTGGCACGTAACTTCATCTTTGTAATCAACCGGCAGAGGTTCTGGTAGCCCGTGCGATTGGCTACCAGCAAAGGAACGCGAAACTCGCCATTCAATTCACTGGCGACATGCCGTTTACGTTTGCCTTTTCGAGCCAAGGGAGAAATGCCCGCCGTCGCGAGGTTTTTTAGAAGATTGCGATCATTCTGCTCGACCCTAGGTTCACGATGTGAGCCCACCACCTCGCTCAAAATGGAATAAGAAAAAGGACTGCAGCTAATCTCTGCTCCGATGTGCGCCTTGACTCCAGCTTTCGTGGCCGCCAGATGGAAACGAGGCGCGCCATAAATCCCATTGCGATCGAGCAGAGCCATGGCAGGCATGTGCAAAGCAGCACAGAATGCGATCAGGTCTTCGGGCAGAGAAGTCCCTTCCAGAAAGCTGAAAGCGGACCGGGCGTGGAGTTCGATATACATAAATCAGTTCGTTTTCTCTGTGTCTCTGTGGAGAGAAAGTTTTATAGAACTGTTCAGTCGTAACTTCCTTCCACAAACCATCCCCCGCTGAGCAGGTCGCGCACTAGGTGGTACAGGGCAACGCCGCTTTCCGCTTGCAGAGCGACATCCCACTCATCGCGTGCCCATCCATCCTGTTCCCACCAATCGCCGGAAGAGCGCCATGGACCCGCCACCCAGATGATTTCTCCCTGAACTTCTTTTCGCTTGGCACAACTGATACGCACAGGCTTGCCATCCTCCAGCGTTACCGTGACCCGCAACGGCGGCCTGAAAATGCGCAGTGCGGTAACAGCGCCGTTTCCATTTTGGCTATTTTGTTGGGTAGAGCAAGGCTGCAGCCTTGCAGGACTATCCTTTGAAACGGGCTTTATTCGCCGAGGTTCAGAAGGAACAAAATGCTGCATGTGAAAACCTTCCGGACGATGTGTGTCCAGCAACTCGACCGACCCAACTTTGTCTTCGCCCACAATGCCGGCGATCCGCGCCAGCGTGAGTTCCAGTTTTTCCGGCTGTGGCGTGGAGGGAAGAAAAAGGCAGCCTTGCGAAGTTCGCTGCCTCGCCGGCTCTGCCGCGAGATGCACTTTCCTGATGGGCGCTCCCGGGGGATTGGCTTTCAGATCCAGTTGCAAGAGCTTGAGAAAAATTCTGGCATCGAGCATGGGAACAGGCAGGCGGAGGGTGCGAGTGAATGCAGACAGTCGTGGCGGTACATCGGCCGGCAACTGCCCAGCTTTCGCTCGGCCTGGACGGGCGAGGGCGCCCGTCCCCACATGACCGGTGGTCGCGTCGCTTTCGGAATCACATGCTTCGGTACTTTCATCCGCGAGATAACCTTGCTCCAGTTCCAAGCGCAATCGCAGTTCTTGCGTGGCTAATGCCCGGCTTGCCAACCGGGTACAAAGCTGTTCCAGCATGTGCTGCAGCAGCAAAGCCAGAGGCTCGAGCAACACCAGCGGATATTCCAGTTCGGCCGCTTCTTCAAAAATTAACGGGGGCTCCACGGG
>QIAS01000372.1:0-3026 GCA_003225615.1 Acidobacteriota bacterium
AGAAAAAGAGCGCTGCCGCCCAGAGGAAAACCAGTGGTAGGGTCGCGGGGACCTGCCTGATTTAATCCGAAGCCCCGATGAGAGTTGCCGCCGCCCATCAGGAAGCGCTCGGGAAGGGGAATGGGATGGAGCGGACTGCCTGGGGGAAGATTCTCGCCGGGAGCCAGAATGACGGTGCTGCCAAAGGGGTTTTCGATTCCTATGCGGGTAGAACGGGCGAATACGTACTTCCTGCCCGGTAGCGGGTTCTTGCCGAAAGGCTGGTAGGTGGAATTCTGGAAGAGCAGGCGTCCGAAATTCGCCTCGGAACCGAAATAACTGGAGGCGGTGCCACCGTCCACAGTGGTGTAGTTGCCCTTGGTAGTTTCAAGCGGGTTGTCGCGCTTGTCGCGAATGTAGGTGAAACCCGGCGCGCCCACGCGGGTGGGCTGGGAGAGGAGCGGGATCTCATTTTGTCCCACTACGACGTTGGTCGCCTTTACCAGTCGATAGGTGAAACGGTAAATCATCGTGTTGACGCGGCTAATAGTCTCTTGAACCTGCGCCGAACCTTCCAGCCGCTGGGAAGTGAAGGTAGTAACATCCAGCGTGTTGTCGTAGAAAGCGGCGAAGGTCAACCGGAAATCGCGACGCAACCAGTTCGGTGCGTCAAAGCTGAGGAGGGCGCGCTGCTGGAGGCGACCGACGTGGGTTTTGAAGCTGATGGTCTCATCACGGCCGCGGAGATTGAGGCGAGTAACAGCAAAGGAAACTCGCGGACTCACGCCGGTAGCGCCTTGGGGCTGAGTGCTGCCTACGCCGGGTTGACCAGTCTGCACTTCCAGGCCGAATCCGTAGTCGAAGGTGTAGCGTTTGGCTTCGTGCACGTCCACAAGCACGTTTTTGTTGGGTTCAGCACCGTTTGGATTCTGTACGGCAGTGTCCACCTGGTTGAAAATGCCTAGATCGTAGAGGCGGCGCTGAGTATCGAGTATATCCTCCTGACTGAGCGGCGTTTCAGGGACAACCTGCAGTTCACGTTGCACGATATAGGGGCGAGTGTAATTCAATCCTGAGACCAGGACCTTATTGACGAAAAACTCCTCGCCCTCGCGGATGGAAAAGGTCACATCCATCCGGTTGGGTTGATCTTTGATAGGGGTGGTGGCGGCTTCAAAACTAGCGTGCGGGAAACCATGATTAAAGTAATAGTTCAAGATGGAGTCGCGATCGGCAGCAATATTGGCTTCAGAGAAAGGTTGGCCCTCTTGGGTGTTAAGCAGGGGAAGAAGTTGATCTTCCTGGATGGTGTAGTTGCCAAGAATGTGCAGGGCACCGACCAGGGTTTGTGGGCCTTCCTGGATCTGGAGGACGATACCGAGTTGGGCCTCCACTCCTTCGTAGTTATCGATCACCTCGGGTTTGATTTGGACCTGACGAAAACCGTTGGTCTGATAAAGAGCTTCCAGGTCTCGAACATCCGCGTTGAGAAGTAACTGGCTGAAGCGGCCGTGGGAGAAGCGCCCGGACGCGGGCTGTACCTGCATTCTTTCCCGGATCAACTGCAGGTCAAAGTATTTGTTTCCGATGATCTCGACCTTAGCCAACTTGTGGCGCGGGCCGGGATCGATGATGTAGGTAACGCGGAGTTCATTCTGCGCCGGTTCGGAATGTTTGCGAATGCCGACTTTGGCGTCGAAATAGCCGCGGGTCTGAAGATAGTCGAGCAGGTTTCGCCGGCCTTCGTTGAGCAGATCGTCGTCGAGACCACCTTCCTCATAAACTGGAACATTCTTTTTGAGTACACCGCGCGTTATTCTGAAACCTTCTACCCCGATGTCTACAATGGGGCCGGGATCGATTTGGAAAGTGCAGTCCACCGAATTGGTTTTGGGGTGATAGGTGCGTTCGGCAACAGAGACCTGGGCCAGTAGCCGGTTTTGCTTCTGATATTTCTTGCGCAACCGCTGCAGGGCGCGGGTAACGCGATCAGGGGAGACGCGATCACCGGGATCGATGCCGGCTATCTCCTGGATCTCGCTCTGGGAAAAACCAGGATTGCCGGCGACGATCATGCGGCCGACGTGTGCGGGCGAGCCCGGCCGGACACGGAACAGAATGTCGATCTGCTGAGTTTCGGGGTGCTCAGTTTCCTGGTGAAAGAGGGTGGCTCGGTGATAACCGTTTTCCTGCAGCAATTGCTGAATGCTCTTCAGGGCGCGATTCATCTTTTCCGGCGTGAAAGATTCTCCCAACTGAAATTTGCTGGCATTCACAATCTGGGCCTCCGATGGGCGATCGGGGGCGCCCTCGGCGCGAACGTCGCCGACGAAGTAATTGGGGGCGACGACGAAAGTGAGGTCAACCTGGCCATCGGGCGTGCGTTCGGCCTGCACTTGAACATCGGCGACGCGGCCCGTGTCATAGATGGCCTGAATGCTTTGACGGATCAGATCGCGGCTTAAGGGTTGACCGACTTTCTGCACCACGAAACTGTCGAGGCGGTCTCGGGGGATTTTGCGATCGATCCCAGCAAACTTTATGGACCGTACAATGAGTCCCTGGTAGGAATTGATTTTGAATAAGGCTGTGGGCTGGGATTCAGGATTTTGGGCCTGACTGGATTCCTGGGAGGATGAGAAAAGAGGGGACGCGAGGGCCAGCGCGTCCGCAACTGCTGCGGTAGAGACCCATGCCAGTACCGCGACCATAGTGACCAGCGCGCCCTTGACTCGCAATAAGACTCCTCGGCCCAGGCGGGCCGGCCTGACAGGTGGTCTAACTAGTTCGATGAAAGCCGGAGTAGCAAACGTTGTGCCTGGTCCCAGCCTGAAACAGAACCGGCACATATAATAAAGGTTCGGTGGGCCGGGAGCATTGACCGCTTTGGAACTCAAGGAACGATATTCGCGGCAGGTGCTGTTTTCGGGAATCGGCGAGGAGGGGCAGCGCCGTCTCGAAGCAGCGCGGGTTGCCATCGTAGGCTGCGGTGCTACCGGATCAGCCGTCGCTTCCCTGCTGGCTCGTTCGGGTGTGGGCACGCTGCG
>QIAS01000372.1:3033-7607 GCA_003225615.1 Acidobacteriota bacterium
TAGCAATCTGCATCGTCAGACGCTGTTCGATGAAGCGGACGCGGCGGAATCCCTTCCAAAAGCGGTGGCGGCGGCGAAGAAGATTGCCACCTTCAATTCACAAATTGTGGTGGAGCCCGAGGTGGCGGACCTGACCCCGGCGAATATTGAACCCTTACTTGAAGGAATGCAACTGATCCTGGATGGCACGGATAATTTCGAGACGCGCTATCTGGTCAATGATTATTCGGTGAAGCAGGGTGTGCCGTGGATCTATGCGGCGGCGGTGGCGAGTTATGGAGTGACGCTGAATGTCCTGCCTGGGAAAACCGCTTGCCTCGCCTGCATGTTCCCCGATCCGCCGAGCGGGACGTTTGAAACTTGCGAGACAGCAGGGATATTGAATTCCGCGGTGAACCTGGTGGCCTCGATTGAGGCGAGTGAGGCGCTAAAGATGATTGTGGGGGCTGAGGGAATGCTGCGGCGCACCTTGCTCTCGTTTGATGTATGGCGGAATGAACGCTCGGAGGTCGCGGCAGGAACTCCCCGTAAAGGATGCCGCGCTTGTGGAGAGCGGGAGTTTATTCACCTGGCGGGAGAAGGGCGGCCGCACATCACGCTTTGCGGGCGGAATTCGGTGCAGATTCATGAGCGGCATCGGCCGGTAGATTTTTCCGAAATGAGTGTCCGGTTGCAGCCTCACGGGGCAGTGCGACATAACGATTTCGTATTGAAGTTCTGGCATGAGCCTTATGAGATGACGCTGTTCCCCGACGGACGGGCGATTATCAAGGGGACAACGGATACGGCGGTGGCGCGGAGTTTGTACGCGCGATATGTGGGGACTTAGGCTGCGCGAGCGGGCAAGAGAACGAGATCTTACGTATCCCGATGCTGAATTGCGAGCACCTTGCCGGTTATCCCGAGCGTTTGAGAGCCTCTTGCAAATCGAGATTGCGAATCAGGCGGTGCAGATAATTACGTTGCAAGCCGAGGCGTTTGGCGGCGTTGGTGTAACTGCCATTGGCTTCGGCCAGAGCTGCGCGGATGAGTTGACGTTTTGCTTCGGCGACCGCGGCGTGAAACTCACTGGGCGGAGCGCCTCCGGAAGGAACGGATTCCAGGACTGATTCCGGCAGATCTTCGGCCAGCACGATGTCGGTGGAACCCAGAACAATGGCGTGCTCGATGGCATTTTCCAGCTCACGTACATTTCCCGGCCAGGAGTAGTTCAACATGCAAGCTTCCGCATCGCTGGAGATGCCTACCACGCGGCGTCCCACTTTAGTGCTGTACTTGCGGACGAAGTGACTGGCCAACGATGGAATATCCTGGCGGCGCTCGCGCAAAGGCGGCATTTGCTTGGAAACTACGTTGAGGCGGTAATACAAATCACGGCGGAAAGTGCCTTGTCGGGCGGCTTCCTCCAGGTTGCGGTTGGTGGCGGCAATCAGGCGCACATTGAGCTTGATGGGACGGGTTCCGCCAACGCGCGTGAACTCGTGCTCCTGCAGGACCCGCAGCAGCTTGGCCTGAAGCGGCGAGGCTAGTTCGCCAATCTCGTCGAGAAATACACTTCCTCCCTCGGCGACCTCCAGCTTGCCGCGAGTCTGGTTCGCGGCCCCGGTGAAGGCTCCTTGGGTTTCCGTGATGGCGGCGCAATTGATGGCGATGAACGGTTGCCGGCTGCGCAGGCTGTTCTCATGAATGGCGCGCGCTACCAGTTCTTTGCCTGTACCACTCTCGCCTAATAAGAGGATGGTGGAGTCGCTACGTGCAACTTTGGCAATAAATTGGAATATCTCGCGCATACGGGGGCCGTCGCCGACCATGGCATGCTGAAGATTGACTTCCTCGCGCAGGCGCTGATTTTCGGTTTCGAGCGCTTGCAGGTGTCGGGCATTTTCCAGAACCGTGGCGGCAATGGCCGCGATAATCACGAACATGTGCAGGTGGCCGGCGTCGAAGCGAACGTCGCTGGCGCGCTTGTCGAGATAGATAAAGCCGAGCACACGATCGAAGACGATGAGGGGAGCGGCCATGGCAGCGCGGTGGCCGTTGCCGTCCTCAACCTGGTTAGTTAACAACGCGGCGCATTCCTGCAACACGCGGTCAGTCATTTGCTTACAAATGCGAAACGGGGTGGAACCTTGTTCCTTGTCCCAAGTTAAAACCTGGGGGAGGAGGCCGCCGGTATCTTCGGTAAGCACCATGGCGCCACGCTCGGCGGGAATGACTTCGAGGATCAATTCGAAAAGGGGACGCTCCAGGCCGATGAGGCCGCGGATGGCATTCATGGCGCTCACTACCTTTAATAAGCCTTGGACGTCACGCGCCATGCGGGCGGGAGATTCCAGAACGGAGGCGAATTTTTCCGGTTCCAAGCAGAGGGCGTCCTCGCGGCGGAGTTGGACCACGCTCTGCGGCATCATGGACGCGTCAAGGTGTATGCGATCCGCGCTCGCCGGAGTGGCTTTCAAAGATACCCCCAATAGCTGCTCGACTGGACGGGTGAGACCAGCCGTTTTGGATCACCCCACAGCCCCGCGGTGCATGTTATCCATTTGCGGAAAAAATACAAGAATTATGGTGGATGGTGGGACGTGTATCTGATCGGATAGCGACTTCATGGCTAGCGTAGCTTTCCCGCTGTGCTCAAGAATTTGCGCTGTTACAGTTTGCGGCTCATTTTCAGTGTCTTGTACGGGAGAGACGATTGCGGCTGCATCGGCGCAGGAGTTGGTCATAAACCTGCATAACAAGCGATGGGTATCGGACGTGAGCTTTTCCAAGGTATCGTGCCAGCGCTCCTTAAAAACTTTTAACCGCAAAGAACGCGAAGTTTTCGCAAAGGACGCCAAGGCTTGACGACGACATAGCGCGGGAGGACTTAATTATGGCGGCGACTGCAGCGGCACCGAGTAAGGGCTTCGAATGGCGTACTCTCCTGGGTCCCACGCATGAATGGAAACCTGCGGAGGTCAGCGCGCCTTCCACGGAAGAACGTTGCGAGTTGTGTGGTAAGCCGATTGGCGATAGACCGTTTATCACCAATTCTGCCGGTGAATTCCCGACGCACGTCGCATGTTCGAGTGGCGGTGAACCTAGCGCTATCGGACTTCGGCCAGCGCGGAAGAGCTGGCGGCATTTATTACAGAGCTTGGTGACGGGCTGATTAGCCTGTCGCCATACAGGGCGGCGCAGGAGTACGGGTTTATTCCCGAAGGCGATTTGTCGCTTGGGGGAGCAACATATCGCCAGGCAGTGTGGAGGATCTCTTGCGTCGCCCGAAGATTTTTTTGCAGGCGAAAAGTGTCTTGCCAGTAGCGAATGTTCCCTTCTATTCGTCCTCTGCTGTTTCAGTTCTCTGCCCTCTTGAGTTTGTATCTGAACAGATACCCTATATCGGATCAGATACTCAAATCAGACGCGTCGGGCAGCACTCTGGTGGCCTGGGATCAGTTCCGAAAACCTCTTCAAGCATTGTTTTCTTAAACTTACAGTCTGTGGATTTTCCAGGCAGCTAACTTCAGCGGATGGCACGAGTACTGCTTATACCCTGGCATGGCGGGCAGGAGTTAAGGCAGCCAGGAGGTAGGTTATGACGAGCGCCGTTGCAATGCTGAAGCAGACCGCAGATGTCACCGGCCGTTTTCTGTTGTTGGCGGCCATGAGCGCTTTCGTGGGGATGATGCCAGCGGCGCACGCCGAGGACAATACGGCGGCGAATGCGGAACCTACCGTATCGGCGAGCGAGTGGTCGTTCACCAAGCAGGTGAACGAAGTCCACGTGCTGTTTCTGGCCGGGCACGATGGCAAGGCGGTTCCTGACCTGTCGCAGAACGACATCACGGTGCGGGACGACAATAAGGCTCCGGCGGCAGTGCTGGGCTTCAGAACTGAAAAGGATCTGCCGCTGCGGGTAGGCGTATTGATCGACACCAGCAGCTCGGTGAATTCTCGCTTCCGTTTCGAGCAGGCGGCGGCGAGCTTGTTTCTGCGGCAGGCAGTGAACCGCAGCGGCGACCTGGCTTTTGTGATGGGCTTCAATAATCATACGACGGTCACGCAGGACTTCTCGGATGATCCGACCCTCCTGGCGCAAGGCGTACAGCGGCTGAAGGCGGATGGTGGAACGGCAATGTACGATGCAATCCGGGTGGCTTGCCAGAAGCTGCGGCAACGGCCGGAAAGCGACATGGTAGCCCGCGTACTGGTTCTGTTGACGGATGGTCAAAACAATGCCGGCGAGGCTAATCTGGAAGCAGCAATCGATGCGGCGCAGGCGGCAGAAGTAACCATCTACGCGATCAGCACTAACTATCCTACCTCGTATGTTCAGCAGGATCTGGAAGCCATCGCGGGCAACAAGAACCTGCACAACCTGGTGGAGCAGACCGGCGGACGGTTGTTGACGCCTCCCGGGCCGAAGCAAGTCGAAAAAGCATTTGTGAAGATCGGTGAGGAACTGCGCAGCCGGTACGCCGTATCTTACAGGCCGGCAGATTTCACCGAGAACGGACACTATCGGAAGATCAAGATTGAAGCGCGCAAGGACGGACACTCCGTGGAAGTTCGGGCTCGCAAAGGGTATT
>QIAS01000372.1:7714-8242 GCA_003225615.1 Acidobacteriota bacterium
CCTTGACGACCACCCGATCCTTTATTTCGCTGAATTGCTTTTCAGAGAGAATGCCTCGAGTTACCAGTTGATGAGCGTCCTTGTAAGGGCGTTCGGCAATTATGCGATCGGCTTGCTGGGAAGTGATCCCTGGCAGGATCAGGATTTGATCGCGGGTGGCGCGGTTGAGGTCTACTAATTTGTCGCGATGCAAACCGTCGCGAATTCCCTGCGCTACTGCGTTGGTGTCTTGCTTCAATTCCGCGGTGGCCTCGGCGGTTTTCTCTCTTATCTTCTCTGGATTCTGCTTGGTGTCCGTGGTGCAGCCCGCGGAAATGAGGAACCAAAAGCTGGCGGCAATAAGGGCGAGCAAAGAGAGTCGTCGAGGCATGTGGCTAAGATGCAAAAACAAAGTATCTGGTAAAGCCTGGGTGCAAAGTTTTGCATAAGAAATGCCGAGTAACTTCAGCGGTCTGTGAGAGCGTGTCAGCCGAATGCCGTGCCGGACAAGGCTTTTGCGCAAAATAAAATTCATTGTCGAAGTCTTTC
>QIAS01000373.1 GCA_003225615.1 Acidobacteriota bacterium
CGCTCTCCAATTGCTTGACGAGCAGCAGCACGGCTTCCAGCAGATCCACAGGTTCAAACCCGCCGACCACAATCGGCACGTGGAAATCTCGCGCGAGGGCCTCGTATTCCGCGTAGCCCATTACCGTGCACACATGCCCGGGAGCGATAAAACCCTGAACGCGATTTTCCGGAGATGCCAGCAGCGCACGAATCGCGGGCGGGACGAGCACCTGCGACACCAGGAGAGAGAAATTCGGTAATCCTTCCTCTTTGGCCTGCCACACCGCCATGGCATTTGCCGGCGCGGTGGTTTCAAAGCCAATGGCCAGAAACACCACATTGCGCTCGGGATGCGTTCGCGCAATCTTCACAGCTTCCATCGGCGAATACACGACCCGCACATCTGCTCCGCCTGCCCTGGCATGAAATAGGTCAGATCGTGAGCCCGGTACGCGCAGCATGTCTCCATACGAGACAAGTGTCACGTCCGCATGCGATGCAAGTTCAATCGCCTTATCGATGGTTTCAAGTGGAGTCACGCAAACCGGACATCCTGGTCCATGAACCAGCTCGATTTTTTGCGGAAGCAATTCATCCAGCCCGTAGCGCATGATGGTATGAGTCTGGCCGCCGCAGATCTCCATCAGCACCCACGCCTGAGTCGTGCGTCGCGCAATCTCAGACACCAGGGCCCGCGCAATCCGACCCTCCCGGTACTCGTCCAGGTACTTCATCGTTTAGGTGTGTACCTCTTCGACTCGGGCTACTCCGGCGAAAGCTCCTCCGTAAGAGCTCCCATTTGCTCCAGCAACTCAAAGGTGCGTTGCGCTTCTTGTGCATCTACCCGGCTGATCGCAAAGCCAACGTGCACCATCACGTAGTCCCCGGCCAGGGCCTCGGGTACGAAATCCAGCCGCACCTGCCGCACGATGCCGCCAAACTGGACCCTGCCTACCGTACCGATGTTCGATACCTTCACGTCCAGAATCTTGCCCGGAACAGCCAGGCACATCGGGATCTCCTGTTCCGCTCGAGCTACTCGCTAGAACCTTTATCGCCGGAAGCGCACATTGAATCTGTGACTGCTGTCACGAAGCTTTGGTTCAACTTGCCGCCGCAGCCAAACGGAGCACTCGGCCAGCTCGGCATCTCGCTCCTACAGGAAATCGTCGAGAAAATGGGCGATCTACCCGATGCCGTAATGCGGCTTTTGGAATTGATAATAGGGCTGTCTCCGCAGCTCATCACCTAAAGAACCTCAATCGAAGTCGAGTTCCCGGACTCCGGGATTTCGACAATTTCATACCGAATTGGAGGCAAACAAGAGGTGCTTATGACAGACAGAACCCTTAACGGCATGCGGATTGCTATTCTCGCGACCAGCGGAGTAGAGCAGGTGGAACTCACCGAGCCTCGCAAGGCGCTCGATCAAGCTGGCGCTCGCACTACTTTGATTAGCCCCAAGAAACAGAAAATTCAGGGATTCAACCATTTCGACAAAGCTGACCAGTTTACTCCCGAGATGTCGCTGGACGAGGCGGAAGCCAAGGACTTCGACGCGGTCTTGTTGCCGGGAGGCGCGCTCAACGCCGACGCGCTGCGCGTGGAGAAAAAGGCGCAAGAGATCGTCCGGCAGATAGATGAATCGGACAAGCCCATCGCGTTCATCTGTCACGCGCCGTGGTTGCTGGTATCGTCGGACTTGGTTGATGGCCGAAAGCTCACCAGCTTTCATACCATTCAGGATGACATTCGCAATGCAGGCGGCGAGTGGATCGACAAGGAGGTGGTGCTGGATGACAACTGGGTCAGCAGTCGCCAGCCTTCCGATATCCCAGCTTTCAACCGGAAGATGGTTGATCTTTTCGCGGAAATTCACACTAAGTCGAGAAAAGTGGCTTAGCTGATCGGGCTAAACCCGAAAATTGTTAAACGGCGGACTAATCAAAGCGCCAAGAGTTCCGCTAGTCCGCCGTTTTTCTTGGCAGCTTTTTTCAGTCTTCCGCTTCGTAGGTCCATACAGCCGCTGGCCCATTGCCCTTCACAGGAACTCCCACATATAAACGGTCACGCTTCGCGAAAAAGTATCCCGTCTTGGCCCCAATCGCAGATGGAACATTGGCCACAAGTTCGTAATGCTCCGGATCGTCTTCTTGGAACACGCTGACGAAACCCTCGCCACCAATGACGTAAATGCGTTTTCGCGAGGCATCGAAATAAATGTCGTCGCATTCGCCCACGGCCCTCAACCGGGCGACCTCGCGGCCGCTCTGGGTATCAAGAACAACCAACATGGGAGTTTTTCGTGTCACTGTGAACAGCCGGTGATTCTGTTCATCCAGCGCCATAGCGTAGTTTTGCCGCAGGCCTTTCAGCGGCCACTTGGTTACCTTGCCGGTCTTGCGGTCAATGGACTCGACGACGTTGCCCGCATCCGGAACATTGACGAATATGTGACTGCCCGACGCCTCTACCTGGAAAGACTCTGGATGGCCGCCCGTCTTGAAATTTGTGTCCAGCCGTTCGTCAGTTGCGGCGTCAATTACGCCTATCGCGCCATCATCTCCGCCAAATCCTACAAAGATTTCTCTCGAGAGCGAGTCGTAACGAATATTGTCGGGGTCTTCCCCGAAATCCAGGGTCTTGCGGAGGTCGTAGGTTGAACCGTCGTAGATACTCACCTTCGCATTGCCCGCATTGGCTACGAACAACTTATCGAAGTCGGCGACGTAAACTACTCCCTGCGGCTCACTCAGGCCGGTGATAGTGTGGATCAGCTTCCCTTCAAAGGTGTCGATCACTTCTACTGTGTTATTGCCCAACGCGGAAAAGATCAGCCGCCTGCGTTTCGGGTCGGCAGTAAAGTGGTCCAGACGCCCCGCAATATTGGGCACAGGAATCTGCTCTTCCAGTTGCAAGGGAAGAATATCTCGCGGCGGAGTGGAGGGCGCCGGATGTGAAGCGTGTGAAGCGGCAAGGAATGCCAAGAGAACAAGTACGCTCAGCGCAATAGCGTAACGGCGAATCACGGTTGCGGCAACCACTTCTCAGGTTCTCGAATAGCCCCCGCGAGATCGTTGAGGAAGGCGGCGGCGCGGGCACCGTCCACAACTCGATGATCAGACGAGAGAATCAAAGTCATCAT
>QIAS01000374.1:0-3184 GCA_003225615.1 Acidobacteriota bacterium
GCAGCATGAATATAGGAAGAATGTACTTTTCGGAAAGAGTCCGGGAGCGCGAGCGGAACCCATCGGTACTGCCACAGTCCGGACAGCGGAACTCCTTGAAGTAGTGCTCCCAGTGGTCTCGGCTCGTGAACCCGTACAAGGCTCCACCTCAGGCTTTCGTCGAAGCGGTCGCAAAACTATTCTAACTCAGCTCTAACTCCAGCGTTAGAACCTTATGGTGGATTTGTGCGAAGAATTTTGTCCGGCATTGCCATCCCTGCCCGATTGAAATTGCATCGCATTTCGATTGTCCGGCGTACTTGTAAAGGGAGCAGGGCACGTGCTAAGGTGCGCCGTCACTAAACGAGGTTCTTGCCGATGAGCACTCACACCATTCCTGCGGCGCCGAAACACCAGCCCTATGTTCCTCCCAACATGGAGATGAAGGAATTCACCTTCCGGGCGGTCTTGATTGGCTTGGTGATGACCGTAATTCTGGGCTCAGCAAATGCCTACCTGGGCTTGCGGGCGGGCATGACCATTGCCGCCACGTATCCCGCGGCCGTCATTGGGCTGGCGGGGTTGCGGCTATGAAAAGGGACGCTGTTAGAAGAAAACATCGCGCGAACCGTGGGATCGATCGGCGAATCGGTGGCGGCCGGAGCCGTTTTTACCATTCCGGCGTTTCTCATCTCGGGCGCGTGGAGTTCCTTTGGATTTCACGAGGCTTATTGGAAGTCGGTCGCACTTATGGCGGTCGGAGGATCTCTTGGCATCCTGTTTGTAACGCTGCTCCGGCGTGTGATGGTCGAAGATCCAGAGCTCCCATTTCCGGAATCTGTCGCCGCGTCACAGATTCACAAAGCGGGACAACAAGGGTCGCAAGCGGCGAAGCTGCTGTTCTACAACATGGGATTTGGAGGATTGATCTACCTGCTGGGTGCTTTCCAATTATTCAACGCCAGCAAAGCTTTTGTCGTGCATGTGGGCAAGTTGGGAACCGGCATGCTCCGCCTGGGCAGGACGAGCGCGTCCCCTATGGTTCCGGTGGGCGGGATCACCACTTTTCAGGCTCCTGCCATCAGCCCGGCTTACCTGGGCGTCGGCTACATTATTGGGCCGCGGCTGGCAGCACTGAACTTCGCCGGTGGCGTGGTCGCCTGGGGCCTGCTGGTACCGCTGATTATTTACTTCCTTGGGCCGAGCTTGCAGGCGCATCTTGCTCCGGGATCGGAAGCCAACCTGGCGGGCACGGTCTGGTACAACATCGTTCGTCCGATTGCGGTGGGCGGCATGATGGTGGGCGCGGGTTGGACACTGTTCCGGATGCGGCGGAGCCTGGCGATTGGAATGAAGCGGGCCGTCTCCGACCTGAAAAAATCGGCCGCGGTAAGAGCGGCTGCAGATCGCACGGAACAGGACTTGAACGGCAAAGTGGTATTCGGCGGGCTGGGAGCTGCTTTCATCTGCATGGTCGCGCTGTACTACTATTTTTCCGGATCGCTAAGTGCTGGAATTACTGCGGCCATCGTGATGATCATTGTGGGATTCTTCTTTGCGGCAGTGTCCGGCAACCTTGTAGGGATGATCGGCTCGTCTAACAATCCGGTATCCGGGCTGACGCTTTGCACTCTGATCATCGCCGCCGTGCTCATGGTCATCATCGGGGTCTCGGGAATGAGCGGCGTGGCGGCCGTGCTGGGTGTGGCGGCGGTGGTTTGCGTCTCTTCGGCGGTCGCGGGTGAGATGTTGCAGGATCTGAAAGTCGGGCACATTCTCGGCGGCACTCCCGCCAAGATGCAGATCGGCGATTTTCTGGGGATTGCCGTGGCCAGCCTGGCGCTGTACTTTCCTCTGCTGGTTCTGCATCAGGGAAACATTAATCGCGGCGGGATTGGGTTTGGTGATCCGCAGCTCTCCGCGCCGCAAGCGGGTTTAATGGCATCGCTGGCGCAGGGCATTGTGGGTGGCAACATGCCCTGGCCACTAGTGATGGTCGGTGTGCTGATGGGCTTTGCCATGATCATGCTCGAAGTGAAGAGCGTCATGCTTTTCGCGGTGGGCATGTACCTGCCTCTGGAAACGACTTTTGCCATCTTCGTGGGCGGGGTTATTCGCTGGATTACCGATCGCATGCGCGACAAGCGGGGATTCAACGACGCGCAAAAGGCCAGAGTGGAAAATGCAGGGGTGCTGACGGCTTCGGGCATGATCGCCGGCGAGGCCATCCTGGGCCTGGTGGTTGCGGCCTTCTACTTCTTTAACAAGCCGCTGCCCGTGATTTTCAAGGAACCAGCCACCATTACAGGTTTTATTGTGCTGGTGATTCTGGCGCTGGTCATGATTTATGTGCCTTTGAAGAATGCAGGCCGGCCGGAAGATCCCGCGCCTCCTACGGCAATCATGTGAGGGGCTGGGCCTTCGCTCGAAAGCCGAAGTGCTTAACCACCAAGGACACTAAGGTTCACGAAGGAAGATCAATATCTGGATTAACCTTCGCTATCGGTGGTTGACAATCGATGACCATCGCAGAGAACTTAAAGCGGGTGCGTGAGCGCATTGCCGCCGCCGCTCACCGCGGGGGGCGCAATTCCGAAGAAATTGCGCTCATGGCCGTGACCAAGACTTTTGCAGCCGAACGCATTCGCGAAGCGTACGCGGCGGAGCATCGGCTGTTTGGAGAAAACCGGGTCCAGGAGTTCGCCGGGAAAGCGGGGTCGCTGCGCGACCTGAGTGACGCCGAATGGCACATGGTTGGACATCTGCAAACGAACAAGGCCGGCAAGGCAGCCGAACTGTTCTGCGCCGTGGACTCGATTGACTCGCTCAAGCTCGCCGAAAAATTGAATGCTGCAGCGGAGAAGCTGAATAAGAAACTGAATGTGCTGATCGAAATCAACGTGGGGGGCGAAGAAGCAAAGAGCGGCGTCAGTCCCGATGCGCCGGAATTGCAAACAATTCTTCAAGCTGCGTCGGCGCTGCAAAATCTTAGTATCAAGGGCCTCATGACCATTCCGCCTTTCACCGAGGATCCAGAAGAAGCGCGTCCTTATTTTCGCAAGCTTAAGGATCTCCGAGACAGAATCGCCGCCCAGAACTTACCCGCTGTAGCAATGGGCGTTCTCTCTATGGGCATGTCGCACGATTTCGAAGTTGCGATCGAAGAAGGCGCAACTTGCGTGCGGGTGGGGACGGGAATCTTCGG
>QIAS01000374.1:3251-5537 GCA_003225615.1 Acidobacteriota bacterium
TGTGATGGAATCATTCGGTGATCCCAATCCACGACACCGCCGCCGGCGCCACCTTCGTCGTTAAAGTTCATCCCCGAGCCAAGAAGAACGCCATCACAGGGACGGTCGGGGATGCGATCAAACTTGCTCTAACGGCACCTCCGATCGAAGGCCGGGCCAACGAGGCGTGCATCGAGTTCTTCGCCAAATTTTTGAATGTGCCGCGTTCCTCCATTACTATTGCAGCCGGTCAAACCAGCAGTAGAAAAGTAATTCGGGTTGCAGGACTGTCTGCCCAGGAATTGCGCAAACGATTGAATGTTGGATGATCTCTAGGGACGGGGACTTGTGTGTGTTGAGATGCGGCGAGCCTCGTTTCTATAGGATGGTACGTGCCGGCGGATAAATCACAGGAGCTTGCTTGACTCTTTCCGAGCGTCTGCAGGAGATTCGCACCGGCTTCGACCGTCCGTTCTGGGTTGCTAACCTCAGCGAAATTTTTGAGCGGCTCTCCTATTATGCTGTGTTCGCGGCCCTGGCACGCTATCTGCACGAGGCGCTGCAGTTCCCCACTCAGGAAGCGGCAAGTCTTAGCGGCATCTTCGGTGGCGCCGTATGGGTGATGGCGATCTTTGGCGGCGCTCTGGCTGATCGGATCGGCTTCCGGCGGGCGCTTTCGCTGGCTTACTTCATCCTGAGTTGCTCATACTTCCTGGTCGGTTCCATTGGCGCGCCCTGGCTGGCGCCGGTACGCAATGCCGTGCCTTTGGGGCTGATGGTCGGAGTCATCCTGTTTCTGCCGGCTCTGGGCGTGGCATTAGTCAAGCCCAGCGTGGTAGGGACGACGGCGCGGGCCTCGCGGGAAAACGTCCGCTCCATCGGGTACTCGATCTATTACACGCTGGTTAATATTGGCAGCTTTCTTGGTCCGTTTCTGGCCGGTTGGGTCCACTCGCGGATGCGCGTCGAGAACGTGTTTCGCCTGGCGGCGCTGAGCGTGTTCCTGATGTTCATTGCGGTTCTGATCTTTTTCAAGGAGCCCCGGCGGGAACATGAGCAGCCGACGGCGTCACTGGGACAAGTGGGCCGCAATTTTCTGACAGTGCTCGGCAATATCCGCTTTGTCCTGTTCCTCATGATCTTTTCCGGTTACTGGATTGTCTTCTGGCAGCAATATTTAATATTGCCGATTTATATCCACGATTATGTAGACCCGAAGGCCAACACCGAACTGATCCTGATCGCCGATCCGTTGATCGTGATCACGCTTACGGTCGCGGTGAATGCGGTGACCCGCAGGATTTCTTCGTTCCGCGCGATTACGCTGGGGACGCTGATCAGTGCGGTGGGATGGCTGGTCATCGGCGTATATCCAGGCGTGTGGACGGCGATCGTAACGCTTGCCATTGTTGCTCTGGGCGAGATCATTCAGTCGCCTCGCTATTATGAATACATCTCGCGGCTCGCGCCGCCGGGGCAGCAGGGGACGTATATGGGATTCGCGTTCCTGCCCATCGGGATTGGATCTTTGGTGGGAGGCTGGGTTGCGGGCAAACTGCTGCACCATTTCGGCGAAGTCACGCATCAGCCCAACAGAATTTGGTGGGTGGTGACTGCTATTGGAGTGGCGACCGCGGCGCTTTTGTGGATTTACGATAAGACAGTGAAGGCTGGTAGCTAGGAGCTGGTAGCTGGTAGCTAGGAGTCAGCAGTCAGCAATGAGTGCGGGCGATTTGGTGGCCATTCCGCCTGGCGGCGCTGATTCCTGACTACTGACTTCCGATAACTGTTTTCTTATGCCAAGGCGCAAAATCACTCCTGCGTACATCGCCGCACACATCCGTCGCGTGCTGAAAGACGGCGGTTCCGCTCCCCATGCTGAAGGAGTGCAGCACTTTTTCAAAGAAGAAGTCAAATCGCGGGGATGGTATACGGGGGAATTGCGCAAGGTGGCGGTGCGGTTTCGTCGAGTGATTCTCAAAGAGCAGGGCCTCGAATTTTTACTGAAAGTTGCCGACCAGCTTTTTTCGGGCGAGGTGCTCGATGAAAAGAACTTTGCTGTGTTCCTTCTGGAAACTTTGACCGGCGAATTCGATGATAAGCAATTCAAGCTTTTCGAATCCTGGCTGGGGCGCATCGGGAGTTGGGCCGACCACGATGCGCTGGTGCACTACCTGATTGCGCCGATGGTAGCGGCAGATCGCAGGCGTACAAAACATGTTTTTCGCTGGGCGAAGTCCCGAGATCACTGGCACCGGCGCGCGGCGTGCGTGGCCCTGATTCAAGGCACGCGGCAGAAAATGTTTT
>QIAS01000375.1 GCA_003225615.1 Acidobacteriota bacterium
CATGAACACTTCAGACACTTTGCTTGTCGTCCGCTGCCCGTACTGCGTGGCAGGCGCAGATTTCAGGCCGATGGTAAGCGACGGCGACGGGCTATTCGTCTGCCCACAATGCGAGCACATCTGGCCCCTTCGCGGCAAGTTATGAATGCCTATGTGACCAGTGCGAGCAGTGGAAGATTTCATTCGCCAGCGTTATCCCACGCGCCGCAGTTCCTGGTACTCCCCCCAGTTAGCGTAGCCGCGCTCGAAGGAGTACGTCGAGACGGAATAGGGACACATGTCTTCCGCATGAAAGAACCTGACCGTCCTGCAGGGAGATGCGCAGGTGAGGCGATAACGCTCGAGACCTGCCATGGGACGATCAGGCTCGATTCGGTCGGTATCGGTCGCCAGGAAATAAATTTTCTGGCATTCTTTGCAGGCGATCCCCACATGGACCGGCATAATACGGGAAATTGTACGCCTTAACGGGGCTGATATAGCCTGCTTGTTAAAAAAAACTCCCGGCTTTCGCCGCGCGCTTCTGACCACGAACTCTAGCTACCAGCTACTAGCTACCAGCTACTACCTCTTCCGCTCGTCCCCCGCAATCACGCCATCCTTAATATGAATTACCCGATGCGCATACTCCGCAATATCGTGCTCGTGCGTGACCAGCACAATCGTGTTCCCCTCCGCGTGCAGGCGATCAAACAGCGCCATGATTTCGGTGCCCGTCTGTGAGTCGAGGTTTCCCGTTGGCTCGTCCGCCAGAATAATGGACGGCTTATTCACCAGCGCCCGCGCAATCGCCACTCTCTGCCGCTGCCCTCCGGAGAGCTCGTTGGGCTTGTGCATCATGCGCGGTTCCATGCCGACGGCGCTCAGCGATTCCTTGGCGCGCTCGGCGCGCTGTTCTCCGGGAACGCCGGCGTAAATCAGTGGCAGCTCCACATTATGCAGCGCAGTGGCACGGGCCAGCAGGTTGAAGGTCTGGAAGACGAATCCGATTTCTTTATTGCGGATGCGCGCCAGTTCGTCATCATCGAGTTCGCTGACCAACTGGTTATTCAGCCAGTAGCGGCCCTGGGTGGGCGTGTCGAGGCAGCCGATCAGGTTCATCAGCGTGGACTTGCCCGATCCCGAAGGCCCCATGATGGCGACATATTCGTTGCGCGCGATGCGCAGGTTGACTCCGCGCAGCGCGTGTACCTGCTGCTCGGAATCCATGTCGTAGGTCTTCCACAGGTCCTCGGTGCAGATCATGCACGAGTCGGGCGAAGCCGAACCTTGAGGCTGCGTGATGTTGATGACTTCTGCGGTGGCCATTCTTTTCTCCCCGTCCTCGTAGGACACTGCCCGCTCCAGTTTGCTGGCTAGGTCTTGGACGCGCTAGCCGCGCGAATGTTATGTGAATTCCGGACGTAGTTAGTAGCTAGGAACCCCAGGTGCTGACTACTGCTACTAGCTACTGTCTTCTTCTTTCTTCGGCGCCGCGTTGTCCACCTTGACGCTAGTCCCCGGCTTCATAGTGCGCAAAACTTTGTAACTGCCGGTGATGATTTCGTCCCCTTCTCTCAAGCCCTTGAGAACTTCAATTTCACTAACGCCGCTGACGCCGGTGTCCACAGGGACAAACTCTGCTTTCTTGTTGCGGATAACGAATACACCCTGGATCTCAGCGTCTTTATCTTTTTTATTTTTGGATGCCTCTTTCTGTGGGGCAGCGGCCTGGACTGCGCTTTTATCCGATCTCTGTTCCAGGTCGGCCTGTCGGCGGATGGTCAACGCCTGAATGGGGATGGTCAGGGCTGCGTTGCGCGTGGCTGTCGTAATTTTCGCCGTGGCAGAGAGGCCGGGCCGCAAGTCCTCAGGTGGATCATCGATCGTGACCACTACTTTGAAGTCTTTGGCTTCCTGACTGGCGCTGGTCTGCTGCGACGTTGCCAGGCCGGTGGAGCGCACGATGGCGTTGTTGCCGATCTCGGTAACCTTGCCGTGAAAGATTTTCTTCGGAATCGCGTCGATGGTCACTTCCGCGGGCAGTCCGGTCTCGACGTTAACGATATCGGTTTCATCCACTTTCACTTCGGCGGTGATCACGGACATGTCAGCGATTGTCATCAGCGTGCTGCCGGGAGAATTCTGGATTCCGATCACTACCGTTTCCCCTTCACGTACCGGCAGGTTGGTGATCATGCCGTCGAAAGGAGCGGCGTAGCTGGTCTTCTGCAGCACGTCGGAGACGCGCGTCAGTGTAGCCCGGCCCTGGCTGATATGTTTTTCCGCCGAATCCTGCTGCGCCTTGGCTTGCGCCACTCGAGCCTGCGCCTGCGCCAGCCCGGCCTGCGCGGTTTCCCAGGCATTCTTCCGCATATCGTAATCGGCCTTGGCGATGAGAGCTTCTTTAAATAATCCTTGCGCGCGATCCCAGTCCAGCTTGGTCCGTTCGGCGTCAGCCTTCGCGCGGTTCAAATCCGCGAGCGCGGTATTCAAGCCGGCTTGCGCAGCAGCAAAATCCGTTTCCGACGACTGCAGTCCAGCCCGCGTGGCCGCCACATCCGCCGCCGACTGCACATTCTCCAGTTGCGCCAGCATCTGCCCTTTCTTTACCCGGTCGCCTTCTTTCACATACAGCTTGACGATTTTTCCAAAAGCATTAGCCCCGATGTTGACGTAAGTCTTGGGTTTTATCTCTCCCGACGCGCTCACCGCCGAAGCCAGATCCTGCCGCTGCACCTTATCCGTCTGAACGGTAACAATGCCCTTCCGGCTCTGGTACAAGGCGAAGCTGCCAACGCCCACCAGCAGCGCGGTAGCCCCCAATCCAATCCCGATTTTGCCCCAAATCTTCATTACGTCCCTGTCGCCCAGCCCACTCTTCTTCTCTTCACTTTGCGCGCCCTTAGCGAAGCCTTCGCGAACTTA
>QIAS01000376.1 GCA_003225615.1 Acidobacteriota bacterium
CGACGCCCGCGAACTTTTCTCATGCAGCGTGCGGGCGACCAGTTCCTTACCAGTGCCGGTCTCTCCCAGAATACAAACTCGCGTCTCGCTCGTTGCCACGCGGTCCACTTGTGCCATGACTTTGCGCATGGCTTCGCCTTGCCAAACGATTTCGTATTTGCCTAAACGCTGGCGGAGTTGCCGGTTCTCTGCTTCCAGACGTTGCAGCTTCAAAGCGTTATCAACGGTCAGCAACAGCTTCTCGGTGGAAATCGGTTTTTCGAGGAAATCAAGCGCGCCCAGCTTGGTCGCGCGTACCGCCATGTCAATGTGCGCTTGCCCGGACATCATTACGACCGGCGTGGCGACGGCCTGCGATTTCAATTCTTCCAGCAACGCAAGCCCGTCTTTGCCGGGCATCACCACGTCAGACAGGATCAGATCAAAATTCCGACTTTTGGCCAGTTCGAGCGCTTTGGCAGCGTTGTCGCAGACGGTCGCCTCATGACCGGCAAGGCGGAACGCGCGGGAGAGCGACGCCAGCGTGTTGGCCTCGTCGTCGACGATCAGAAGATGTGCTTTTTGCGGCAACCTACTCTCCTTCACACCGTCGCGATCTGTTCCGCAGCAGTGCCCAGCTTCTCCAAATTGCGCGGCAGCTCAATTCGAAACGTGGTGCCCCGTCCGGGTTCGCTGCGTACGCTGATCCGCCCTCCATGATCGCTCACGACCGACTGCACGATGGCCAATCCCAGGCCGGTGCCGTGTTGCTTGCTCGTGTAATAGGGCGTAAACAGCCGCGCGCATTCTTCCGGCGTCAGTCCAGTGCCAGTGTCGGAAACTTCCACGTATGCGCGATCGTTCTCTTGTTTGGTGCGAATCGTGAGCGCACCGCCTTGGGGCATCGCGTCCATGGCATTCAGCACCAGGTTAGAAAGAGCGCGATGCAGAAGTTCAGGATCAGCGGCAATACTTTGCTGATGCTCGTCGAGCGCCAAATTCCACGAGACAGGCTTACCGGGCGACTGCGTTTGCGCCTGGAACAATCGCGCGACTCCCTGAATTACGTCATTGAGTTCCACCTGCTGGAAGTGCGGCTGGGGCATCTTGGAGAACTCGCTGAAGCGGGAAACAATCTCTTTCAGGTTCGAAATTTCCGCGAGCAGAGTAGCTGAGCTTTCCCGCAGAATTTCTTCAAACTGCTGTGAACTTTGCTGGCGGGCGCGAATCAAATTCTCGACCGTGAGTTGGAGAGGGAAGAGTGGATTCTTCAATTCGTGAGCCAAGCGGCGCGCCAATTCCCGCCACGCGGCCACGCGCTCGCTCTGGACCAGGCGTTCCTTATGGTCAAGAAGCTCCCGCGTCATATGATTGAAAGCTTCCGCTAACTGGCCGATCTCATCGGCAGAGCTCACT
>QIAS01000377.1:0-5088 GCA_003225615.1 Acidobacteriota bacterium
CGAGCGCGAAGTGACCGAGATTTTCCTCCGAGTAGCGAGCCTGTTTCAGGGAGCGCAGCATCAGATAGCTCAGAATGCGCTCTTCCGGCTTGCCGGCAATTTTCTGAGTGAGCTTCTGGTACATGCGCGGCGTGATGTGAACTTCTTTGGGGATCTCGATGTCGCGGGGGCGGCGGCCGGTTCCGTAGGTGGCGCGGCGATCGGTTTTGAGCTGGATGCGCTGAATGGGCAGCGCGCCGACTCCAAGCGAGTAGCCGAACGTGGCGGCAATCATTTCAAATTCGTAGACCCGCTTGGCATCCGGCTTTTCGTGGATTCGATAGAGCGAAGCGACACGCTTGTTCTCCAGATATTGGGCGACGCATTCATTGGCCGATAACATGAATTCTTCAATGAGGCGGTGTTCCGACCGCGAGATGCTCTTCATGAGGCCGAATTCGTCGAATTCAATGACCGGCTCGGGCAGGTCGAAGTCAATGGAGCCACGGCGCTCGCGCTTGCGGTTGAGGATCATGGCCAGATCGCGCATCATCTCGAACTGCCCAGCCAGTGCGGCATAGCGCGCGCCTGTGGCGGAATCGCCTTCTAAGATTGCGTTCACCGCGGTGTAGGTCATGCGCTCGGCGGAGCGGATGACGCCTTCATTTAATTCGTAGCCAAGAATTTCTCCCTGGTTGTCAATTTGCATGACGCAGGAGAGCACGAGGCGATCGAGCTTGGGGCGGAGGCTGCAAATGTCGGTTGAGAGCTCGAGCGGCAACATGGGGACGGCGCGATCGGGAAAATAGACGGAAGTCCCGCGCAGGCGGCCTTCCTGATCGAGCCCTGAGCCGGGGGTGACGTAATGGGCCACGTCCGCGATGTGGACCTGGAGCTCGAAATTTCCGTTCTCGAGGCGGCGGACCAGGACGGCGTCGTCGAAATCGCGGGCGGTTTCGCCGTCGATAGTGACGATGGGCAGGTGACGGTAGTCGCGGCGCTTGTGCAGTTCGCGCGACTGAATGATTCCTTCGACCTTCTCGGCTTCTTCCAGCACCTCTGCCGGAAAGCGGTGAGGCAGGTGAAACTTACGGATCATGATCTCGACATCGACGCCGAAATCGTCCTCGTAGCCGAGAATTTCGACGACGCGGCCTCGGGGATCCTGGGTGGGCGTGGGCCAGTCCGTGATCTCGACGTCTACGACCGCGTTTTCCAGGTCATCCGACGAGGTGCGCCGGGCGGCCTCTTCACCCAGGACGCGGTGCGCCGATTTTTTCTTTTTGCTCCCAGGTTTTGTTCCCTCCGTGTCCTCTGTGTCCCCTGTGGTTTGTTTTGGGTATTCCATCCCGGGAGGAATAATGATCTCCTGCGAGATCTTTTCGTCCATGGGCGTCACATAATTGCGGCGATGGCCGTAGTGGAACTTGCCCACCACGGTGGGATGAGCGCGGCTTACCGGACGCAGGATGCGGCCTTCGGCGCGGCCGTCGGGACGGATGGCGCCAATTTCGACCAGCACACGATCGCCGTGCATGGCGGAGCCTATAGCGTGCGGCGGGATGAAAATATCGCCCGAGATTCGTGACTTTAAGTTGGGCGGGAGTGAATTGGGGTCGAGGATGACGAAGCCGAAACCATCGCGGTGCAGGGTGAGGCGTCCCACGGCGACGTTTTTTCCTGTGATGGCCTGTGGGATGGCGTAGCGATCGGAATCCACCTGCCGCAGTTGTCCGCCGGCCACCAGGCTTTTTAGACGGTCGGTCAACTCGCGGCGACCGTCGCCATGCAGGCCGAGTTCGCGGACCAACTGCTTATAGCCGGCGGTGTGCTTGGGCTGGCGCTCGATTTTCTTGAGGATGGCGGAGTCGGAAAGCATCGGATCAGGCTCTTGGCTTTAGCCTCTCGGCTTGGATTCCCTAGTGAACTCTCAGGATACCTGAAGGAGTGCGGATAGTTCAGCCGCATCCCTGGGCGGACAAAGCAAATTCCGTCAGGACATGCCATTAGATATCGGGGACCTTGGCCGGAACCTGATCAGTCAACACGTATTACCATCGGGCTCTTGCCGCAGACAGCTCGGGGAGCCGATATTCCCGTCTGGCATGTTTGGGGTACGGAACTCTAGGGCATAAGCCTTAACGCGGAAGTACATCTCCAAATGGGGACTAGAAACCGTGATTTCCACAAGACGCGAGGCATAACAGCAAGGTAAAATGCGTTCGGTCAAGAAAATATAGATTTGACCTCTCTACCCATTCACTTGAGGAAAGGATTTTTGGATTATGTGGAAGCCCACGAATCAGCCCACGACTCCGTCCCGGCCGGGCAGCACCAGTGAGACGGAACGTCCTGCCATGACACCGTCGACAACGTCTTCGAGCAGCGAGCGGGAAACCGCTCCCGCAGCCCCGCGTACCGTATCCACCAGCACGGCAGACCAGGCGACGATCGGCAAATCGCTGGTGATCAAGGGCGAAGTGACCGGCTCAGAGTCGCTCTATATCGATGGCCGGGTGGAAGGTTCCATCAATTTGTCCGGTAACCGGGTGACCGTAGGCCGCAACGGCGTAGTGGCTGCCAACATCAATGCGCGGGAAATCGTCGTACTGGGCAAAGTGCGCGGCAACCTGACGGCCAGCGATCGCGTGGATATCCGCAGCGACGGCTCACTAACCGGCGACGTGGTTGCAGCCCGCATCAGCATCGAGGACGGCGCGTTCTTCAAGGGCGGCATTGACATTCGCAAGGGTGGCCAAAAGGCCAACGGTGCGGAGGAGATCAAGGGCACGTCGAGCACGGCTGAGCCAGCGGCAGCGGCGGCGGCTCGGGCGTAGTCGGCTCCGGCTCCCGGCTTCGGGCTTCCGGCAACGGGTGGCGAAGTTTGTTTTGGTTTCATGACAGGCTCTCTCGCGTGGGCGGGAGAGCCTGTTTTTTGCTAGGAGTGATTCCTCTTCGGACCAGGGTACTTGTGAGGGTTCTTGTCTGGGAGCGGATGGGGCTGGGGCCTCGAATCCGCAACACGCCGGGTACGCTCGAAACGGGTTAATAAGCGATATCGCGATTTTGCAACAGTTTGGCTGATTGGCGCTGTTTCCTAAGCATAACCAACTCATCCGAGATAGATTAGGCAATGTTATAAACTTACGCCCAAGTGGCTCCCTATCGCGCGCTCTCAATTCTTTAGGAGTGAAATGGCAGAAGAATCAAGAATAAGGCGGAGGTTACCCGAAAAAGACTCGGAAATTCTCGCGGCAGGATCTAGGCTGAAATTCATTTTCAATGAGAAGAGAGAGTTGGAAATTCTTGGGAACCGACTCGGACTGAAAGCACTTGCTGCCATCTGCTCTGGACTCAGTGAAGCCGCTGAAGGCGGCCACTATCACTTGGACGAACACTTTTGGGGTACTGAGCCGGGCTCGATTCCAACCATCGTTTGCCTCAATGACAATCTGTGAAGCAAACAGGTACCCGGATTGTTAACGAAATCGGCGATCATACTCACAAACCGCTCAATGAGTGCTATCGCGATTTATCGCCAATCATTGATTCTTTGAAGGGCAATTCGTTTTAAAGTCAATCGTAATCACCGCCGTTGTGCGCCATTGCTGTTGTAATCACGCGGTTTCACTCAGAATCCGGATTGTGAGTGTAATGGGGATATTTCAACAGTTGTAGAAGTCACAATCAATGCAAAGGCCGTACTCTGCGATTCTCCGCACGATTTCTAGATCGAAGTGGACACCGGGACTGACATCACGGAAATAGCCAACGAGTTGCATCGTCCCACCTAATTCCCTGCTTAGTTCCCCAAACGCGGCTTTGTTTGAATCAAGTTGGTCGAGAACGTCCTTTACATGTTCGTCCAGCGGAGCAGACCCTCCCAAACGCGAATGGAGTGCCCAGAGGCTACAGGGCCTGCTCTTTGAGGTCGTGCCAATGGCATCGCCTTCCATCGCCGTCTTCGTGGGCGTCACGCCGACCCTGCGAGTGACATCATCGGGGGCGAATGATCCTCTGACGTGGAAGTATGCGTACCACGTGTCCGCGTTTTGCATAGCCAAAGCGTAAGTCAATTTCCGAGTTAATCCAAGAAGATCATGCCCTTCGTTCTCAACTGACGAAATCAGGCGATTTCACTGATTGACCCGGTGACCGCCACGAAGTCGGAGCGCACGGAACAGAAGCCAAAGACATCCTGAGTACAGCAGGGCCGGAATCCAGAGAATGAGCAAGTAGGTAGTCAGGGCTTCCAGCCATCTGTTGTTAATCCTGCCGAACCAGTCGTGATCTATCAGCCAAGCCCAAGGAGTTGCGAACAAGAAACCGTAACCCGCGATGCGCTCGCTACGCCAGTGCATAGGACGAGCGAGAATGACGAATAGATTTAGGGCCGCTGCGACAAGGAATGGAAGTGGAAGCAGTATTCGCTTTGCCCAGATCACAAAACTCACCTGAGTAGCGTTCTATCGCATAGCCCGGTGCTTCACAAGTGACTTCGGTTGACCGTAATTGACGTAATCAGGCGTGGCTGTTGAAAAACTCCTTCGCGCGAAATTAGCCAAAATAAAATTGCGTCACGATGCCCTACAAACGACTTTCTTAATTTTCTAGACATTTTCTATGCCCAAAATTTTCGCTGTTTTGAAGAAAATGAACTTTTTCAACAGCCACAACGCGATTACGCTCATTGGGTTTTACCGACGGCACGCTTTTCTTCGATCAATCGCCCCAAAAAGTACCACCAGAGGGTTCCAACTATTCCCCACGCAGCCAGTGCGTATGGGAAATTCTTGTCCGAGACGAACATCGCTCCAAAGGCGATTGCTGAGAATGGAAAGTCACCCAAGAAAATCAACGCGAACGGCCAACGAGAAGGTCCGTCGAGCAGCGGCTGAGGCTGCAACCAAGCGAGAATCCAAGTCAACAGGAAGACGTAGCCGTGTATTAGGGGCGCGCTCCAACGCGCTTTGCGTAAGCGAATCACGTGTAAATCTTATATCCAGCAACGCATCTGTCGACCCACCTTCAGCGGTGAACGCGTAACTGTCGTAATCAGGCGTTAGCACTCAAAACCCCTGTCGCGGGGTCAATGAGCGATATCGGGAT
>QIAS01000377.1:5176-9322 GCA_003225615.1 Acidobacteriota bacterium
TGAACACTCTGACGTTACGCGAACGTAGCTTTGCAGCCGTGTCTCCCTTGCGCAAGAAACCAGGCCAGCGCCAAAAGGGGCTGTGAACGGAGGCATCTGGCGGTAAAGGAGCACAGCTTCGTTCCAGTGTGTCGGTGAAAACAGGCTGAGTAACGAAAGGTGGCCCGGCCCTGGTTCGTTGAAACGTTGTGTTCCTCTCGTATTTCGCTCACACCGGATTTCAGGACAACCGGCAACCATCCTCTGGCGAAAGCGTCTGCTCCAGCAATCTTGTCTCGCTCTGCATCCGCAGAAGTCGCGTAATAGGCTTTCAGATTTTCTCGCGAGTCCAACCAAAGATTGAGCAAGACAAAAACTGCGATGCCTGCCAGCAGCACCACCGACAGTATTTTTAGAAGTCTCATCATCAAGTACTGTCGCGCACTTAGAGCAAAACCTCACATCACTGTTGTAACCAGGCGATAGCGCTCAGAACCCCTCAATGAGCGTTATGGCGATATTTCGCCAACGACGACTCCCTTGTTCTCCTTGGGGCCAAGGCCGTTAGGTGCTTGCGTCAGCAGGCCAACTGTGTGAACGTTGTGCTTCGCGTTGGCCCTACGACTCATGAAATATTTCAGGGTGTTCGGCGTGATTGCAGCAGTTTGTGTAGCCTTGCTCACGGGGTTGTGGTGGGCGTGTAGTCCTCATCAGCCTAGTGATGCTGAACTAGAACGGCAGTTTGTCAAGCATCGAAGCGACTTGGATCACCTTACACAGATGATGGATGAAGACTGGCAGATGTCGCGCATCGCGCCTGATTTCACATGGAGGCAAGATACCGTCGTATGGCCACGCATCGAATCGGAATGGGGCATTTCACGAGAGCGTTGGGACGACTACAGAAACATCTTTCGTAAGGTGGGAGCAAAGGACGGAACCACACGTCGGCAAAAATCCAGCGATGTCATTATCGACATTTGGAGTTGGGGGATCGTCCCTGCAGGCGTTGGTGTCGGCTACCTGCATTGCGGCCAGTCTCGAAACGGGTATAGTCACACTGAAGAGCCTTGTATCGAGAACCGAGACTCGGGCAACGGCATGCATGGGCAATCCAAGTCCTATGGATACCGCTACAGAAAAATCGCTCCCGATTGGTATATCTACGAAGAGTTCAACTGAACTCGTCCACGCCGAAAACAGTCAACTGTTGCAAACAGGCGTTAGCACTCAAAACCCTCAATGAGCGCAATCGCGATGTTTCAACAACTACCCTAGGCTGTTGATTTGCTGGGAGAACGGTGCCATATTCCCTTCTACCGAGGAGTTTCGAATTGACGAAACCAAGTCGTGCAATCATGGTGCACCACCATTTCAGATGGGCAAACATTCGGATGTAGGCCCCCGTTTCACTGAAGCTGGACCACTCCTCCACGATCCGTCCGTCCACGATCCGCCAAATGGTGATGCCACGAACCTCCACCCTTGTTCCGGTGGGAGGAAGGCCTTCATAACCGGAGCCGGTATGGGTTCCTTGAAATGTCCATAGCACAGCCACTTTGTCCCCTTCCGCGACCATTTCCTGGACGCTCACCCGTAGGTCTGGAAATGCCTTCTTTTCAGCGTGCACCGCCTCCTGGTCTGTCTTCAGGTCCACCGATCGGTGAAGTCCGTGGTTTTGGAAATCCGGCGCGTAGATTTGGTCCGCCACTTGGAACTTTCCCTGGTTGAAGATCTCATCAAACACGCGCATGGCCACGGCTTTGTTCCTGGCCTGGATCGACCCATCAGGAGTTGGCTGCCCCTGGGCCATCAACAAAGCGCCGGTCAGGAAACACTGGGCGAAGACGGACAGCAGGCGCATGGCTACCTCACGGCTGATGATTTGCGTTCATGGAATACAGTCGCGGCCTACCAACGTTTAGAACTGATGATAATAAAGCAAAAGTGAAAGGCAAACCGGAAGCTACAAGTCAAATGACGAGATCAGGCGATAGCGCTCAAAACCCTCATTGAGCGTTATCGCGATATTACAACAGCCCAAAGAAACGAACTGATGGGTTCATATTGGGACTAGAATGCTCAAGATCGCTTCCAGCCTATGAAGGCGAAAGATATTTGCAGAGTTGTGATAGCTGCTGTGTCGCTACTCCCTGTCTACGGACTGGGTCAGAAGGTCGATTTGCCCCAAGGCGTGTGGGTAAACTGCGATCCGCCTTCGGGCAAGAATGCCGTTGTCGTCGGCCCTACTGTCAACGCAAAGAATGGTTCTCGTGCTTGGGTGCAGGTTGTCTCGGCTGTCGCCCCGCTTGAAGGAATGTGTCTAAACACAACGACGTTGTGGGTTTCAAGGGGTCATTTGCATCCCTATCAGCCGATTTTCACGCAATCTCCCGTTTACCCGAATCTGGAGGGCAATGGTATGCAGATTGTCGATTGGTCACCGAATGGACGACTGCTACTGACCGAGATGTGGCAATGGAATACTGAGCCGAACGACGCGCCAATACCACGGACCATCCTTGTCTTCGAGCCGCAAAAGGCTGCGAAATACCAGATTGACATTTACCGCCTTGTAGACGATCAGAAGACTCGGGACTGCGAGGTTCAATTTGATCTCTTCGGGTTCACCCCTGACGGCTGGGTTGCGCTAAGGGCGCGAATTTCCACGTTCTATGACGTTGACGAAAACGAAACGACAAAACCAAAGAATCTGAAATGCAGGGAATCCACGCAATGGCTGGCGATCAATCCTTTGACACAGGCGCGCCGCTCGATACCAAGCGATTTTCATGCCACCCGTTACAACAATTCGAACTGAGGGTCACCGTCGAGTTTCTTTCAGGGTCGCACTACAATTGTCGTAATCACGATTTCGCTCATTGAGGGGTTTTGAGCGTAATAGAGATTTATCAACAGTCACCCTGGTTGCGACTGACCAAAACTAAAGTCAGCCTGCCTCAGGGTTCGCCGACAACATCCCACTTCAAATCAGTTACGGGTAATGTTGCAGCGATCTGTGCGGTGACGTTGGTGCCACCGTGGAGATTGATCCATAGCGACTGGACCGTGCGGATTGGTCCCCACGGAATACCCCACCAGCCCGCAACTAGTGTGAGCAAAGTCCAAGGTAAGCCTCTAATGATGCGGCTTTCGTCGGAACGGATGAGGTAAACGGCTGTGCTCTCCATCACGGTTAGCGCGACAACAGAATAACAATATCGATAAACAACAAATTTTCCACCTCGATTCAGCTGGAAGGCGATTTCACCAGGCGTCATGCCAGCAATGCCCTTAATCTGAGCCACGACAAAGTCCTCGGGGAACAAGAATACCGCCAAAAGGTTTGCGGCGATAGTTCCACGCAGCTGGCGAAAACAGGCGAGAGCGCTCATTGACCTGGGGGAAGGGGGAGCCACGGGTTTCTCAAAGCCCGTGTCTTGATGAGGGCTACAGGGGCAATCTCCATAATTGCTGCGGCGCTATTCTTTGCGCTGCTGTCTCCAGTGCCCCTCTCCGCATCCCACAAGTAATCGCCATTGTCGAAAACTGAGGCTCGGGCGGCTCCCGTGCCGTTATAGTTAATAATCTCAGTTTTCCATTCGGGCTTTGAAAAGCCGGGAAGATACCATTCTGACCGACCAGGACCTCCAGACCGCACCCGCAAACGCCGCCGGAGGCGGGAGCCTTCCCGCCCGGAATCGCGGCTTTGCCTCCGGCGTGCCGGCCGTTGCTGTGGCGACCGGCATTCTGCTCAGCCGATTAGTCGGGCTGATCCGGGACCGCGTGTTCGCGCATTATTTTGGCAATTCCGATGCGGCGGATGCCTTCCGGGCGGCGTTCCGCATTCCTAATTTCCTCCAGAACCTGTTCGGGGAGGGCGTCCTCTCCGCCTCCTTTATCCCGGTTTACGCTCGCCTGAATGCCGAGGGCCGCCACGAAGAAGCCTCCGAAGTCGCCGAAGCGATCTTCGGTCTTTTATTTGTCACGACCTCCATCCTTGTCGCCCTCGGGATGCTCGCCACCCCCTGGCTCATCGACGTCATTGCGCCCGGTTTCACCGGCGAGAAACGGCTGCTCACAATTCGGCTGGTGCGCATCCTGTTCCCCGGTGCGGGGTTGTTAGTTTTCTCCGCCTGGTGCTTAGGAGTTCTCAACAGCCACCGG
>QIAS01000378.1:0-6642 GCA_003225615.1 Acidobacteriota bacterium
TAAAATCTATGTTTTACCTATCAAGTTCTGAACTTTTCTGGAGAAGTCATGGCACAAGTTTGTGATATCTGCGGCAAGGGGCCGCAATTCGGCAACCACATCAGCCACGCCCACAACGTAAGCAAGCGGCGCTGGAATGTGAACCTGCGCCCGGTCCGCGCCAAGGTCGGTGGGGCCACCAGGCGCCTGCGCGTCTGCACCTCCTGCCTGCGCAGCGGCAAAGTCGTCAAAGCCTAGGAACTAACCACCAAGGACACGAAGGAGCACGAAGAATCCTTGGATGAGAAATCCCTTCGTGGACCTTAGTGTCCTTGGTGGTGAAGTTCTTTACTTCACGTCCAGCAACTCAACGTCGAAGACTAGAGTGGCGTTTGGCGGGATGACCCCAGGGTAGCCCTGCGCTCCGTATCCAAGCTCCGGCGGAATGCGCAGCTGGCGCTTGCCTCCTACCTTCATGCCTACGATACCGTCGTTCCAGCCTTTGATCACCGGCGCATTGCCCAGATTCTCAACGGGGAAGGGTGCCTTGCCGACGGAGGAGTCGAACTTCGTCCCATTAGTCAGCCAACCTGTGTAATGCACAATCGCGGTGCGCCCTTTCTCAGCGACCTTCCCGGTGCCGACTTTGATGTCCCAGTACTCAAGGCCGTCCGGCAGCTTCGTTGGCTGCCCGGTGACTTTGGTCGGGCCGTTGCTACTTCCAGTTGCAGCCTTCTTCTTGGTGCTGCTCTGCGCAAACAGGGTCGTAGCTGCGAGCGCGATGATGGCGATCAACCAAGTGTATTTCAGCATCAGTTCTCCTTTTAAAATCTCTGATTTTGGGCCGGCAATTGCCAATTTTACTGGTTATTGGTCGTTCTGAGCGAGCCGAAGGCCCTGGAATTTCAATTGGCAATTGTAAATTGGAAATTCTTCCGGGCCTGGCGGCGTCATTCTAACGCCAGCGCGATTACATCAATCTCAACCAGCACATCTTTTGGAAGTCGCGCCACTTCAACCGTGGAGCGCGCCGGGGGCGTCGAAGTGAAATGCCGCCCGTAGACTTCATTCATGGCTGCAAAGTCTCCCATGTTCTTCAGAAACACGGTCGAGCGCACCACGTTTTCCAGCCCACTTCCCGCAGCCTTCAGTATCCCGGACAAATTTTTCATCACCCGCTCGGTTTGCGCGGCCACATCACCGCTTACGACCTGCTGCGTTGCCGGATCAATTGCCACCTGCCCAGAAACGAATATGAACCCATTCGCCTTGATGGCCTGCGAATACGGCCCGATCGCCTGCGGACCGTCCTTGGTCGAAATGGCTTGCTTCATTCCCCCTCCTGAGTGTCAGCGACAAATTGTAAATAATTGGTGTTCTGCTGAAGTCTCGGCACTAAATTTTCTGCAGCCTTTGCACCTCGTGCACGCCCGGAATCTTGCGCACTCCGTTGATGATGTTCTCCAAGTGCTTCAGATCGGCAATATCGAGCACTACGTCGATATTGGCTCGCCCGTTGGCGGTGCGCGCCTCGATGTTGCGGATGTTTGTGTTGGTGTCGCTGATCACAGCCGTAATCTGCTTCAACATGCCCGCGCGGTCGTCACAATGGAGCGTGAGTTTGACCGGAAAAGCAGTCGGCGTGAGGTCCTTGTCTCGTGCCCACTCGACGTCTATGCGGCGATCGGCTTCATACATCAAATTAGTGACGTTTGGGCATTCCAGCGTGTGCACAGCTACGCCCTTGCCGCGCGTGACGTAGCCCACGATGGTTTCGCCGCGTATGGGATTGCAACATCGTGCGCGGTATACCAGCAAATCGCCCTGGCCTTTTACGACGATCGCGTTGTTGTCGCCGCCAAATACGCGGCGTACGACGCTGGCGATACTGCTGGCTTTCGGGGTCTCGCCTTCGGTAATCGGTTCGCTGCCTGCCGGAACCAGTCGGGCCAGCGCCTGAGTCTTCCGCGCGTCCTAGCCCGTAGTCGGAGGCAACCTTTTGTAATTCCTGGTCCTTGATCTCCTTCAGCGAAATTCGGTATTTGCGCGCTTCCTTCTCAATCAGCTTGCGCCCAATTTCGATGGCGCGCTCGCGCTGGTGCACATTCAGCCAGTGTTTGATTTTGTTGCGCGCGCGCGACGATTTCACTACCGCCAGCCAGTCGCGGCTGGGCTTGTGCCCCGGCTGAGTCAGAATCTCAACGATGTCCCCGCTGTGCAGTTTGTGACGAAGGGGCACCATGCGCCCGTTTACCTTCGCGCCTACGCAACTGTGCCCCACTTCCGTGTGAACCGTGTAAGCAAAGTCAATGGGACTCGAATCGCGGGGTAGAACCACCACCTTGCCTTTCGGAGTGAAGGTGTAGACCTCTTCCGGATACAGATCGATCTTGAGCGTGGAGAGGAATTCGTTGGGATCCGAAACGTCGCGCTGCCACTCGACCACCTGCCGCAACCACGCCAGCCGCTGTTCGTCCTGGGCGGAGACGGGACCATCCTTGTATTTCCAGTGCGCCGCAATGCCTTCTTCGGCCATTTTGTGCATCTCTTCGGTGCGAATCTGGATTTCAAAGGCCTCGCCCTCTTCCGTGATCACCGAGGTGTGCAGCGACTGGTAAAAGTTGGGGCGCGGCATGGCAATGAAGTCTTTGATACGCCCGGGCACGGGCCGCCACACATTGTGAACTATGCCCAGCACGGCGTAACAATCCTGCACTGACTGCGTAACCACGCGCATGGCGTAGAGATCGTAAACTTGATCTACGCCAATGCGCTGCCGCAGCAGTTTCTTATGTATGCTGTACAGGCGCTTGATGCGACTCTCGACCTTCGCGGTGATGCCGGCCTCTTTTAGCTTGTCGCGCAGCACCTGTTCCACGCGGCCCAGAAATTGCTCGCCTGCCTTGCGCCGGGCCTCGACCGCTTCCTGCACCTGCTGGTGACTGATGGGATCCATGTAGCGGAAGCCCAGATCTTCCAGTTCGCCGCGAATCTTGCCCATGCCGAGGCGATGAGCGATGGGCGCGTAGATGTCCAGTGTCTCCTTCGCGATTTTTTGCTGGCGCTCCGGAGGCAGGTGCTCCAGCGTGCGCATATTGTGCAGCCGGTCGGCGAGCTTGATGAGCACTACGCGAATGTCATCGACCATGGCGAGCATCATCTTGCGCAGGTTCTCGGCTTGCTGCTCTTCGCGCGAGGAAAAGTCAATTTGCCCGATCTTGGTGACGCCTTCGACAATATGCGCGACCTGTTCGCCAAACTCCTTGCGAATGTCCACAATCGTGACCGAGGTGTCCTCGACCGAATCGTGCAGCAGCCCGGCGACAATGGAGATAGGATCCATCTTTATCTCCGCCAGAACGCAGGCTACTTCCAGAGGATGGACCAGGTACGGCTCACCCGACGCCCGACTCTGCCCGGTATGAACTTTCAGAGAATATTCGTAGGCTTTCTTGATGATCTCCAGATCGTCGTTGGGCCGGTTGGCCCGCAACATCTTCATCAGGTCACGAAAGCGAGTGACGGTGAGGACATTGGTCGCGATCTGTTGGCGTAGGGTCGCCATGTCGGATTATAGCCTGTTGGGGAAAAAACTCGTGTGGGGACGGCCGCCACGGCCGCCCATGCCGAGCCAAGCCGGCATCCCGCGCTTCAGCGCGGAAACCCATTCCCATTACCTCGATTATAGCTGCTGCTTATATAGCTTCGGAGCCACCGTTCGGTCATCTGCTAGAGTTACTTTATGCCCGCCGTGAATTCGCCTCGCATCCTGCTCAGCGGAGTTTCCGGACCCATTGGCGCCGCACTGATGCCATCGCTAATGGCGCTCGGTTACCAGATCACGCGCTTGGTTCGCGGTCCGGCATCGGGCGAAACCCAGATCAGTTGGGACCCCCTGAAGCCTCTCGCTCCGGAATCGGTTTCTGGTTTTGAAGCCGTCATTCATCTGGCCGGAGAGAGCATCGTAGGTCGCTGGACTGAGGACAAGAAGAAGCGCATTCGGGAGAGCCGGGTTGAAGGCACGCGTAATTTGTCAGAGGCATTGGCCAAGGCAAGAAGTCGGCCGCGGGTCCTGATTACCGCCTCGGCGATCGGTTATTACGGTGACCGCGGCGATGAGCTTTTGCGGGAAGAATCCCCACCCGGCCAAGGTTTCCTGCCCGAGGTATGCCGCCAGTGGGAAGCTTCAACAGAACCTGCGACCCAAGCCTGGATACGAACGGTGCACATGCGCACCGGCCTGGTCCTCAGCCGCGATGGCGGCGCTCTGCAGAAAATGCTGCTCCCTTTCCGTCTGGGTCTGGGCGGGAACATAGGCAATGGTCGCCAGTGGTGGAGTTGGATTGATGTGCAGGACTGGGTAGGCGCGCTTCACCACATCATGAAAACCGAGTTACTTCAAGGTCCGGTAAACCTTGTCGCACCCCGTCCAGTAATTAATGCAGAGTTCACTAAGACGCTCGCTACGGTGCTTTCGCGTCCCGCAATCTTCCCCATGCCTGCGCTGGCTGCGCGCCTCGTCTTCGGCCAGATGGCGGATGAACTTCTGCTCGCCAGCCAACGCGTCGAACCTACCAAGCTGGTGGCTAGTGGGTATCCGTTCCAGTACTCCGATTTAAGCAAGTCGCTGCAGGCCATCCTCGCGCATTAGTCCGCAACGTTTGTCGGGTTTAAAGTTCCCGAAATGGGAATCCACCGTAAATATTCTTCTTCCCATGGCACATTTCTCAGAATGTTCCACGTGGAACACTTTCCAAAGTGCCGCTCTCCCGGCTGTTACACCAAATAGAAAGCGAAAACACGGATTACCCAAGCGCAACCGATCATCCCGGATTGTCGCGCTTTGATTCTTCATGCGCGCGATGCAATTCATCCGCCAGCTTGTTCAGCAACTCCGTTCTTTGCTCGCTGTTCAGCTCACGTTGCAGCTCTTCTAAAGCCAACGCCACCACGTGGTAGTGATGCGCGCCGGCAAACTTTGGATCGGAAGTGACGTCTAACCAGACTTTGTGCATGAGCTCCAGGGTATGCGGGCCGAGGGGATACTCGTAAATAGTGCCATCAGGTGCATGGACTTCGAGCACCAGCCTGGGACGCGGCTCCGGGAGACGTTCCCAGGCATCGCCGGTCAGCTTGGCTTGTTCGTCCGCGGTAAGTTTATTCGAGAGCCCGCAAACAATTCGACTTGAGCTCAACCTTTGTGCCGTTACTACGATGGCATCAAAAACATCGGTTGCCGGGACGACGAGGAGGTGGACCGGCTTGCCCTCTTTTTCGGCCACCGCCACCACCGAAGTGAACAATTCCTGTTCGTAGTGATCGAAAACCTCGCTCGTCTCCATGACTGTGCTGCCGGTGAAGCTGTGTTCGCGGTGATAAAGGCGCGCACTCATTACCACCACGTCCTGTTTGCTGGTATCGGTGCGCGCCAGAACATGGCGCAAGTAGTAAAGATTTCTCGGGTCGCGCACCGCTACCAGAATGTTCCCCGGGCGCACTGCGGAACTGGTCGAGTTGCTCCGGCTTTCCGTGCCGCTGTTTGATTACCTGCCGCTCCGAAAGCGTGAAGATGACGAAGAAAACTACGCTGAAAGTCACGCCGGCAATGGTGGCTTCATATTTCGTAAACAGATTCACGATCGCGGTCATAAATAGGACAGCCGAAATGACCATCAATCCAAATGGGATTTCTATTTTGCCGATGTGAAAATTACCCGGTACCTTCCAGGCGCGGTTCTCCGGCTCGGTGAAGCGCAGAACCAGCACCGCAAGGGAGTTCATGGCAAAACTCCAGATCACCCCAAAGGCATACAGACCAGCCAGCTTATACACATTTCCGCCGCTGGCCAGCACAGTAAGTATCTGCAGACCGACAATTAAGTTAATGATGCGGTAGCTGGTACCGAAGCGGGAATGTGGCTTCTGGAACCAGTCCGTTAGAACGCCATCTTCCGCTATGCGGTTCAAAACACCGTTAGCGCCGACGATTGCGGTGTTCTGCGCGCCGGCCAGGATAAGCACTCCGACCAGCACCACGAAGCCGTGAAATAAAAGCTTCAGGGTGGGTGGACCGACCAGGTATACGGTGATCCCGCTGATCAGATTTGCGAAGTAATTGGCGCGCACGCTGTCGGGAATTATCATCACCCCGAAAAATGAGACCAGCGATGTAAACAAAAGGCTGTAAACAAAAATTACCAGTCCGGTTTTCTGCAGATTCTTCAACTTGGGATGCGCAATCTCGCGGTTAACCTGGGCAAGTGTCTCTTCGCCGCTCATAGCGAGGACGGAGTGTCCGAAACCAACCAGCAGGATGATCCAGGTGACATGCGTAACGAAAGTTCCGTAAAGCCACCCCAGAGACTCCTTGTCGAGCTTCATGACCCCGGGATGGAGGGGATTCGGCGGTATCTGGATAGGAACTTTGAATACCGTGTACGTGCACCAGAGAATCAGAATCACTACCATTACCGTGGTGATGGCCATGATCTGCAGCGCCTTTGTGCTGGATTCGTGGATACCCTGGATGTTCTTCCACCAGAAATAGAAAGCAACCAAGATCGCGAATACGGCCGAAAAGTGATTTTCAGAGAACGTAAGCGGGTGATGCACGTATTGGCTGATGTCTTGGACGAAGCCTGCGAAGTACTGGCCGGCAGAAAC
>QIAS01000378.1:6746-7217 GCA_003225615.1 Acidobacteriota bacterium
CACGCACCGCGTAACTGAACAGCATGACGGCGAGAATGAACCAGGGCGCGCTTTTACCGATGACCTTTTCCGCATCTCCCGCAACGTAATAGGCTGAGGAGGCCAGGTCGGCGAGCACGATCGCGGCCGCCCGCCAGAAGGAAATGAAGGTCAACATCACCGTGGTGGCGACGAAGACCTTGGCTGCGGGCCGCTTCGAACTTTCCAGGAATGTTGCCATTGGCCGTACTACAGCCCCTCAGGAAGGTGCTGGACGCAAACTTAGCACGATAGCATACCGGGGGGTTCTCTAACCTGAACTAGGCAGGTTTCTTGCTACGGACGATTTTAGATGCTGGCGCGCTACTCCTGGCTACTCTCGCTATCCGTTTTTGGCGCCAGATATGTCCGAGTGATCCTGTCATGCCAGCACAATGCATCTTCGTCCACCAGGCACCAGGCATAACCCATTCCAAAAGACATAGCTGACAG
>QIAS01000379.1:0-504 GCA_003225615.1 Acidobacteriota bacterium
TAGAACGTAAACGCCAACCCACCCCGAATTGCCCGCGCCGATTGCACCAGGTAAACCGTGCGACCATCGCCCGCCATCACGGGCACATATCCTTGCGCCAGCAGGTTCCGGATGTCCACTAACGCTTCTACCTTACCTGGCAGGAATCCAAGACAGGGAATTGGCTGCCGCAAAAAGATATTTAAAAAGGGATCCGCCTGTCCGGCTGAAGCATTGAACATATCCACCGGGGTGAGCGCCTGTCCGTTGATCCAGCGATACGAAGCGATCCAGCGCGTCTTCGCGCGGGGCAATGTCCCGCTCAACTTGGCCGCCATTGCATGGCGACGTTGCAAGCTGAGTTCCTGCCTTATCGCCTGTATCTCGACATCCGGCTTGCCTAACTCGAGCACGCCACCATAGGCGTAATCCAGAGTCGCCGTGAGATCCGAGGAAATCTTCCGTTGCAATACCGCTCGCAAGCCGCGAGTGTTGAGGTCACTGCCCTGGTAGGTGAACGTACCA
>QIAS01000379.1:512-3426 GCA_003225615.1 Acidobacteriota bacterium
ACCATTCTCGATGCCCACATCGCCCACGCCAGTCAGCGCAGGATTACCCACGCGGTCGGAGAAAAACGCCACTTGCAGATTCGTTTTCCCTATGCGTCGCGACAGCGAAAGCTCCTGGTGATGTGCCCGTTCCAGTGATGGGGCGAATCCCGCGATGCTCATGCGCGGCCCTGACTCGCTCAGGTCCGCGGGCGCAGAATCGAATCCCTTTTCCATCCGGCTATTCGGAACCGCACTCGCGTACGCATACTCCACGACCGTATTGGGCGAGAGGTGCAGGCTCGCGGAGCCGAATGGCTTCACCGCGTTCACCCGGCCCATGAATTGAATGGTCTGCAATTCGCTTCCGAATTTCAGTTCCAGAACCTCGCCGACCGCGAACCGGTCCGAGGTGGAGAGCGCCAGCGCCTGCAGTGCCGTCCCGTGCAGGTTTGCATCCGGCGCCGCCAGCCGTCGTACCGTGAATGCTACCTGGGGTTCGGAGCCGTTCCCCAGCTTATGCGAGTAGCTGGTTCGCAGCACTGCATTGGGAACGCCGCCGCCCATGCCGTATCCCACATTGCCGTTCAGCGCCAACGTTCCTGTGGAGAACAGGGAATGCTCTACCGAAAAACCTGTGCTCACGTCGGAAGCGCTGCCGTAGCCCTGTGATGGCGAACCCGCTACGAACGACAAACTCGCTTTTAAAGACTGATCGTCTTTATCTGATTTGGAGGCAAGTACCGGGGAACCATCGAGCATGCGTAGGATGGGACGATTCGACGCCGAACGCAGCGTCCATTTCCAGTCATCTTCCTCAGTTGGTCCGCGCAGCGGACCTACCATCTGGATGGCCTCGAAGAGCGTATTCAACGTGACATTCACGATCACCGCAGTCCCGGCACGCAGCCCGATCCGTTCCCGCAAGCTGGGCAGGAAAGATGGAGCAGATACCTTTACGCTGTAGACGCCGGGGAGCAGTCCGGGAGCGGAATAGAAACCATTTTCGTCGGTGAATACTTTCAAAGCGCGAGCTGCCGCGCCTAGAACTTCTACCGCGGCCCCCATTTGCGGTGTGCCGCTGCCGTTGCGCACGTATCCGGAGATGGACGCCGGCTTTGTGGCTGCCGATGCCGGAAGAACTAAGCCCAGCGTGATCGCCAACAACCAGAGCTTGCGCAATATTCCTCCACCAGCTAAGGAGAGCACAACAGTTTACTCCACCGCTGCGCTCCTACTCCACTTCAAAGGTCACCGAAGGATCGACCTTCTGTTTGGAAATGTTGTCGTTGACCTTGATCTGCATCCGGTAAAGACCCGGTTCCAGATTCGCGGCCGACAGGCTCTTTTCCAGAGTTATCTGATCACCAATATTGCCCATTGTTTCCGTGCTTTCCACGGTGTGAATGACAGGCTTGTTGGTGGATGCGTTAATTACGTCGTACTCAAAAGTCGCCGAGGGTTTGTGGGTCTTTTCGTCCACTCCCAGGTTGTAGACCTGCATCCAGAAGTTCAGCTTCTGGTTGCGCTTGAAACTGATTGGCTTGCCGTTTGCCGGCGGCACGCGCGGTCGCACCTTGGTAGTTCCAATCACGAAGTTCCCCGTGCCCACGTTCTTCGAGGCCACGGGCTCCATCACATCGGCGACGATGAGCGAGGAAGAAGCCAGCCGATCATCGCTGTAATCCGGCACCTGTATCCCCCGGCTCCAGGTTCCGACCCGGTCGCCGTTAACATCCTTTACTACCACATCGAACCGGTAGCGGCCCGGGCGCAGTGGAAGCGCTTTCCAGTACACCTGCGAATTTTCGGCGGTTTTGGGCAGTAATTCGGCAGGAATATCGGCCTGCACTGTGTCCTCGAAAGTCTGAGCAATCTTTCCCGTGAGAGTCGTGACCCGCCCGAAAATATTCACCGTCCCGCGCTGCACGCCATCCTTATTCTGGAAAGTCACATCGCGGTTCTTCACCGAGATCGTCACCGGAACCAGCGCCGTATCGGAAGTGACTTTTACGAAATCAATCCGCACGTCAAACGGCATCAGGTTCACATTAATCTTGTGCCGCACAACTTCTTCCAAATCCTTGAATTTTACCGCTGGTGGCTTGCTCAACTTGGCAAATTGTTCCAACCGGTCAAACTGCTTGGTTTGCAAGTCCTGGTTGAACGGGCTTGAGCCCAGCCTTTCCAAACCGCCGTGGTTGAAACGGTTGGTCTTGCTGCTCGTCCCCATCTGCTCGCTCAGAGTCAGTCCCGCATTCGGGGTGTAAAGCAAAGCATCCTTCTCTGAGCGGTCCATCGTCATGTGGTAGTCCCCGCACATGCAGGTGTCCACAAACTCAATAATGATCTCCTGACCGATGTCTTCCAGATACCGGTACCGCCACTGCTCAAACGGAAAAGTAGAAGTCTCTCCCCCGCCTTCCTCCATCGGCCGCTCATAACTCCCACCCGAAGGATGAGACTCAATCTCATCCGCCGGCCCATACATAATGTAGATGCGGCCGCGGTCGCTCTTCCAGCCGGGGATTCCGGCGGCGAAGTGCTCATTGGCGTAAGCCATGCGGCGGTAGTGCTCTTCTTTGAATTCGTTTTCTTCCGTGTCGGGGGTGGGGTCTCGGCGCTGCCAGAAGGCTTCGATGAACTGGTCGCGTTCTTCGTCGTTGGAGAGGAGTTTGAAGGCCTTCTGCTCTTCGTCTGTGATGATCCAACGAACGTCTTCGTCGAGCCACTTCTTGTAAGTCTTGCCTAACTCTTGCTTGAGGGCTCTGGCGTTCTGCTTCTTCTGTTTTTCGCTGATGGAACGTTTGAGCGGATCACTGCCCTGTTTCTCCTGGGTCTGGGCGTCGGAGGGAGCCTGATCTTTGTCGGGTTTTGCCTCCTGCGCGGGAGCGAACAGACCTAACACGGCGGTTAAAGCCGCCAGCAAAGCAAC
>QIAS01000380.1 GCA_003225615.1 Acidobacteriota bacterium
TGGCAAGGCCCACATTTTTTTATGTTTTATCGGTCTTGTCGATTACCACCATCGGAGTGATTCTGGTAGTGCGCCGCACCCTGGTTCTGCATTCGGAGACGACGTTGCGAGTGAAAAGCAACGATTTGGCTACACTGAACCGCTGGAGGACTGGTTACATTATTACTTATGCTCTTTCCGAATCGCTGGCCTTGTTCGGACTGCTGGTGCGGCTCACTGGTTTCAGCCTCTCGCAAGCGGCGACGTTTTACTTTCCTGGATTTGTTCTGATGCTCTTTTTTCGTCCTCGTTCCCCGGCCGCTGAGTTCTCTTCCCCAGATTTGAGTTAACCTAGAAAACTGGCGAAGGAGGAGTTCGTGTCTATTACCACACCAGAAGAGCTGGAACGGTTGCGTGCTGCCGGGGCAGTGGTTCAGCGCGTCTTGCAGGAGATGAAGCGGAACGTACGCGCCGGGGTTACGACTGCGGAGCTGGATGCGCTCGGCGACAAGGTCATGCGCGACGAGGGCGCCCGCTCGGCGCCGGCACTGGTCTACCAGTTTCCCGGAAGTTCTTGCATCAGCTTGAACGATGAGGCTGTGCACGGGATTCCCAGCGACCGTGGCCTGCAGGAAGGCGACCTGGTCAAGCTTGATGTCACCGTTGAGAAAGATGGATTCATGGCCGACGCCGCCCTTACCGTACCGGTGGGCGCCGTTTCCCGCGAGAAACAGCGGCTGATGGCCTGCGCCGAGCGCGCCTTTGCAAAGGCAATGCTGGTAGCGCGCGCCGGGTTCCGGGTCCTCGAAATTGGGCGAGTGGTTGAACGGGAGGTGCGTCGCGAGGGTTTCTCAGTGATTCGCGATCTGGGCGGACACGGTATCGGCCGCACGATTCATGAAGCGCCCCGGGTGCCCAACTATCCTGATCCTCATGCCAGCGACATTCTCACTGAAGGAATGGTTATCACTATAGAGCCGATCATCGCGGCGGGCGGCGGGCGTGCCGTCCTTGCCGAAGACGGTTGGACCGTCAAGACGGCAGACCACAAGCCCTCCGCCCATTACGAGCACACTATTGTGATCACGAAAGGTGCACCGATTGTCTTGACCGCGGCGTAAAGAAAGTCGTTTTGTTTTCCGCCGCGTCGAGGTCTTCTTTGCGGTCAAAAGATCTTGACCGCGAAGTACGCGAAGCAACGCGCTTCAAGACTTGATGTGGCAGGTGGCGAGTCCGCGTTTCTCCAGATACTGCTGGTGATAGTCCTCGGCGGGATAGAAAGTTGTCGCCAGAACGATCTGGGTAACCACCGGCTTGCGATACTGCCCGGATTTGTCCAGACTTTCCTTCGAGAGCTTCGCCGCCGCTTCTTGCTCCGGACTGTGAAAGAAAATGGCCGATCTGTACTGCGAACCCCAGTCGGGTCCCTGGCGGTTGACTTGGGTCGGATCGTGATTCTCCCAAAAGACTTTCAGCAATTGCTCGTAAGAAACTTTCGCCCGATCGTACTCCACCTCAACCGCTTCCGCGTGTCCGGTGTCGTCGTTACACACGTCCTGGTAGGTCGGATTCGGCATGGACCCGCCGGTATAGCCTACGCGGGTTGAAATTACCTTCCACTCCCCAAAAACAGCCCGCCGCAAAAGTCGCTTTTGCCATAAAAACTTCACCCCGCTCAGACATTTTACAGGTAATTATTAGATGTCGCGAAGGATGGAAAGTGACACCCAGCCCGTGGGGCTGGCGGGTCAGTTTGATTTCCATGTGTAGTGGTGGCGAACGTCCTCGCATCAGATTCCGCGTGCCAGCAGACGGGAAAACTGCCGGCGAGCCGCTTGTTTCAAATAACCGATTCTTAACGGAAATCAAAATGATACCGCCTGCGGGCGGTTCACCAGGGCAGTCTTTTCGAGCTACGTTCCGCTCTGGATTGCCCTCTCGGTTATTTAGTAAACCTCACGCTTTAGTATCCAGCCGGCGACGCCGAGTGCGCCGCTCCAAATCTTCTTTGCGACTATCAACCGCATCCACCTTGACATCGGGCGATATTTTTTCCGCGCTGGTTACATTGCCCGCTTTCACGTCCTGATTCTGGTCCTGTACATCACGGCGTCCATGAGGAGTGCTGATCGGGGGATCGCTTCTCTCGGTGGCCGATTGTGCTTGGGATGCCGGCATTTGCGGCAGAATGCTATTCACAGACATAGCTTGGCCTCCCATCAGGGCCGGCTGAGGTTTCGGAGATAGTATGGCCCTATCCCTGAGATCGACAGGTTCTCTGAATAACTTTAGGGCGTACCGAACGGCTCAGAAGCGGATGGCCAGCCCGATGGTCGCAAAGAAATTATTCTGGCGCCCAAAGGCCAGGGTCTCCGGATTGAAGTCGCGTATCTCGCCGCGAAGGCTCACGTGGGGCAGGATTTTCAAGTCCAATCCGCCGCCGATGTCAAAGGCCGCCGATCCATTGGCGCTGGTCCCGCCACTGAAGAGTTGCTGGTTGAAACGCCCGTAGCCAATCCCGGCGGACAAATAAGGGGAAATGAAAAACGAGGGTGCCAGCGTAAGCCGTATGCCCGGCGTGATAAACAACGAGCTGTAGCCACGGGTCAGAGTCAAACCGCTGAGCGTTGGGATGGGAGATTGGGTGGAGCCGGCGATAGGCAGCTCCGCGGAAATGGCGACCAGGGGAAGAGAGTAAATGCGGTGAGCGAATGTTCCTTCCAAAGCCCACGCGGCGCCCAGATTCAGTGGATTGCTTGCCGCCAAGTACCCGCCACCGGTAAGTGCAACGTCATTGCTTTGCGCCTTTGCCGACGCAGCGATCAGGAGAAGACAAGAGAAAATAATGGCCTTGCGCACAGCATCCTCCTCAGAGCCCATGTATGGCTTAGAGCCCCTTGTTGGACAGCAAAGCCGGACCCGGTTCTCCAAGGTTGGATGCGGGCAGGCAGTTTCCCAGGTGCCTGAGTCCAGGCCGCGGTGGGCCATCGCGGCCGGAAAACCGTTCAAGGAACTCGGCAAGTCGCTGCCAAAGCGTCACTTTGCGAGTAGCCGTCTATCCACTAACTTTTTTGTCGCTCGCACGTCTGAAGATTAATCATTGTGCGCCGCAGTTCGCTCACTTCCGCACTGCTGATCGTGGTAGTCACCACGTTGGCACCCTTTTGCGTCGCCGGATGGGGCAGCCAGTCGACGTCTTCCTGTCGCGCTCCAAGCACCCGGCCGGCCTGTGCCCGTAATAAACTGGGCACCGCAACGGCCGCGGGCGCTCCCTGTGGACATTCCCTTAGATCTGAGCCCGACCGCTGCGGCCTCCGCAGCTTCGTCGAATTCCAGTTCGTAACGTTCCATGCGTTCCAGATTTCTACGCCGCTCCGGTGCACGGCGGGCAGTATCTCAGCGCCGTTTGACTCGCTGATCGTCGTTTCCTCAATCGGCTCTCCTGAGACCGACCGCGGCCCGCCCCTCTCCTAAAAACCAGTCCCGGCCTGCGCATCGAGGCACGTGTTTCTGCTCGTGCGTTTGTTTCTAACGTCCAAAACCTGGTTTTCAAGGAGCTATTATGAGAATTGTTTGTCGCATTCTGCTTTGCCTGCCGCTCGCATTCACCAGCCACGTTGCCCTGGGGCAAAACCGGCTCACCGTCAGCCAAGCGCTCGACTTTTGGGTCAGCAGCAGTGAACGAGAAGTCGTCGGCGCCGCTGATGCTATGCCGGAAGAGAAATATTCCTTCGCGCCAACCGCGGGCGAGTTCGCCGGCGTCCGCACCTTCAGCCAGCAGATCAAACACCTGGCCGCGAATAACTATCGAATGGCGGCGTACATCCTCAATCAGACGCCTACCCCCGATCAGGACGCCGAGACTGGGCCCGACGCCGTCCGATCCAAAAGCCAGATCATGGACTACGTCAGAGGCTCCTTCGCGGCGCTGCATCGGGCGGTTGCTGTGATCGAAGAACGAAACATGCTGGAGCCCCTGGCCAATTCACCCAGCCCCCGGCAGAAGACCCGCCTTCAGCTGGCGGTGGACGCTGTGGCCCACTCCTACGATCACTACGGCCAAATGGTGGAATACCTGCGGATGAACGGCATTATTCCGCCTGCTAGTCGCAGGAACTAGTCTCATTAACCAACAGCCACCCAACATCCTTCGGCGCGTTGGGTGGCATTATTTTTGCCTAGCGAGCACGCTCAAACAGCGCAGGCGGTTCTGAAGGCGAGTCTACTTTGATGTTGCTTTCGCGATCGTTGGCGGGATCTCGCCCTGACTCTTACTTGTCGTAGTGCAGCAGTGAGAACACCTCGTACCCACGCAGCTTATCGCGGCCTTTGAGAAAATCGAGTTCCACGACGAAGCCCAGTCCCGCTATTTCGCCGCCGAGTGATCGAACCAGCCGCGCAGTTGCATCGGCCGTGCCACCGGTGGCAAGCAGGTCATCCACGATAATCACGCGCTGACCTTTCTCAATCGCATCTTTGTGAATCTCGAGCGTGCCCTTGCCGTATTCGAGTTCGTAGTCGTACTTGGCGGTAATCGATGGGAGTTTTCCGGGCTTCCGGACGGGAACGAAGCCGGCATTCAGCCGGTAGGCGAGGGCCGGACCAAAAATAAATCCACGAGCCTCAATCCCCAGCACCAGATCAACTTTTTCCTGCAGATAATGCTCAGAGAGCGCGTCGATCAGCGTAGCGAATCCCAGCTTATCCTTGAGCAGCGTGGTGATGTCGTAGAACAGAATCCCCTGCTTGGGAAAATCCGGCACTTCGCGGATAAGCTTCTTCAACGGCCCGCAATCGACACTCACTTTTGGTGTCATCTACCACGCTCCTTCGATGCGAAATGCAGTGAGGCCCGGGATCGGCTTGGCTTCCGATTCTTCAACGTCATCGACGCGCGCGGCCCGCGGGCCTTCGCGCAGGCGTGAACGCAAGCCGGCCAACTGGTCGCGGCTTCCCATGGCTAACACCTCCACGCTGCCGTCCGGCTTGTTGCGCACCCACCCGGCAATGCCCAGCACATGCGCCTCATGCTCAACGAACCAGCGGAAACCAACGCCCTGCACCCGCCCGCGAACCACGAAGCGCCGAGCCTCCGCCATTTTTTCGCCAGAACTCACAAGCCACCGTACAGGCCGGACTCGCTGCGTCTCGCGCCCGGTCGAATACGGGAGACGGAGCCAGCCGCATAAAATAGCTTTAGGAATTGAAATTGAAAATCGTTTTCAAACGTTCCACGTGGAACACTT
>QIAS01000381.1:0-6058 GCA_003225615.1 Acidobacteriota bacterium
CGGGCTTTATGAAGTCAGTAGTCCCGATCGTCATCGAAAAAGCCAAGGGGGCTACGATCACCGATGTTAATGGCCGGGACTACCTCGACTGCTTTTCCGGAATTTCTGTTGTCAATGCCGGGCACGGTAATCCCAATGTGATTGCCGCCGCCAAATCGCAGATCGACAAATTGGTCCACTGCGCCTCGTACATTTATCACGCGCAACCGGTTGCTGATCTTGCGGAGAAAATCGCTCATATCACTCCTCGCGGGCTGACTAAGACTTTTTTCGGCAACAGCGGCGCCGAGGCAATTGAAGGCGCTCTCAAGCTCGCACGCCTCTACACTGGAAAGCACGAATACATTTCTCTGCACGCCAGCTTCCATGGCCGCAGCTGGGGGACGCTCAGCATCACGGGCAACATGGGGCGCAAGAAGCGCGGAGGACCGTACGCTCCGGGAATCGCCTTCGCGCCTGCGCCGTACGCCTATCGCTCGCAGTGGCGCAGCGATCCGGAAGAATGCGGGCGTCAGTGTGCCAAGGCGGTTGATGATGTAGTGCGTTTTGCCACTTCCAACGATGTAGCGGCATTCATTGCCGAGCCGGTCATGGGCGAGGGCGGAATCATTGTGCCGCCGCCTAACTACTTCAGGGAAGTCAAGAAGGTTCTCGACAAGTATGGAATTCTCTTCATTGCCGACGAGGTGCAATCTGGCTTCGCGCGTACTGGCAAAATGTTCGCCATCGAGCATTACGGGGTTGATCCTGACATTCTCGTCACAGCCAAAGGCATCGCTGATGGTTTCCCACTGAGCGCATTTACTACCCGGCCGGAAATAGCCGACGCGTTTAAGCCTGGGGACCACCTCTCCACTTTTGGCGGAAACCCCGTCTCCTGCGCCGCGTCGCTTGCCAATATCGAATACATCGAGCGGGAAAATCTTCCAGCACGCGCCACCGAAACCGGCAACTATGCGATGGCAAAGCTGCGCCAATTGCAGAACCAGAACCCGATTATCGGGGAGGTTCGCGGCTTGGGGTTGATGATCGGCGTCGAATTGGTAAAAGACGAGAAGCTCACGCCGGCAACTGTGGAAGCCGAAGCCATCCGCGATTCCTTACTGCGGCAGGGGGTGCTGGTGGGCGTGGGAGGGATCTACGGCAACGTCATCCGCTTCCAGCCGCCTCTGATCGTCAGCCGCCCGCAGATCGATCAAGCAATAACCGCGTTCGCTGCCGCGCTCAGCGAGGTGGCCCAACCAGCGACGGTTTGAATCGGGAATGCGCAACGGCAGTGATCGGCCGAAAGGTAATCTTTTCGCGCAGACGGCCTGCGTCTGTCCAGCGGTCGGATGGGAGATTGAGAGCCAGCGCTGCATTACATTGGTGCGAGCTGCCCGAAAAAGTCCTTTTCCTGACTGACTTCGGTAAGGTAGCTTACGCGCATGGCGTCCCCACAAGATGAACTGCGGGAATTACGCGCCCAGTTGGCAGGGCTTACTGCGCGCATCTACCGTCTGGAGCAAAGAGCCGGCTTAGAGGTTCAATCGCAACCCGAGCGCGAGGTTACGCCTTCTTACGTAGAGAAAGCAACGCCACCGGCGCCACCCCCGCCTGCCACGACCCAGGAACAGCGGCAGCCAGTGTGGGCCCCCGGACAAGCCCCGGAAGCCGAGCGATTGGAAAGCAAGATTGGGAAACTTTGGCTGAACCGTATCGGCATTTTTGCGATTCTGGTTGGCGTCTCCTACTTCATCAAGTATGCCTTCGATAATGGATGGATCGGCCCAACCGGAAGAGTCGCGCTGGGGTTGTTTGCGGGCATCGGTCTGGTCCTCTGGAGCGAGCGCTTCCGCAGCAAGGGTTACGTTGCCTTTTCCTATTCCTTGAAGGCAGTCGGCATTGGGACGCTCTATTTGTCACTCTGGGGTGCATTCCAGGTCTACCACCTAGTGCCTGGATGGGTGGCGTTTGCAGCCATGATCGTGGTTACGGCTTCCACCATCATCCTGGCTCTTACTCAGGACGCGGAGATTCTGGCCGCGTTCGCCCTGATCGGCGGCTTCAGCACCCCGATTCTTCTCTCCACCGGACAGAATCACGAGATCGTGCTCTTCTCTTACGTCAGCCTGTTGGATCTCGCCATTCTGGCAATGGTCGCAGTGAAGCCTTGGCGCCGCTTACTGGTGGGTAGCTTTATCGGCACTGCGACTCTCTACATCGGATGGTTCAGCGACTACTACACAAAGGACCAGCGGCCCATCACAGTATTTTTTGTGATGGTATTTGCGGTTATTTTTGCCACAATTCCCTTGCTCACGCCATTGACGAAGTCACGGTGGCACCCCGGTTTTTCTGTCACCTTGACGCTGTTACCGCTGTTCAATGCGGCCGCTCTTTTTCTGGCCTTATTGGCAATGTATGGCACGGAACGTGTCACCCTCACCTGGTACGCGCTGGGTTTGGCCGCGGCTTATCTGGTACTGGGTAGCCAGTTCAGGCGGCGCGCCGGCAGTGACCCGGATGTAGTCCGAACCATTAACCTCCTGCACATTGCCATCGCGATTGCCTTCATCACTATCGCCATCCCACTGAAGCTCAACGCCCACTGGATCACCATCGGCTGGTTGGTTGAGTCTGCCGTGCTGCTCTTCGTCGCGGTGCGCACAAGAACAGACTTCCTGCGCTACTTCGCCGTCGCCACGCTTGCGCTCGGAATTATTCGTCTGCTGATTTACGATAACTTTTCCGTTCAAACTCTGGTCTTCAATGCCCGCTTTGCGACTTATCTGGTTGCCATTGCCATTCTCGCCGGGATCGTTGCTGCCGGTGATCGCTTTGCGAAGGAGGGTGAGAGACCATTCTTGCAGCTTGCGGGAGTCGTTCTGAACTTGCTGGCGCTGTATGCGCTTACTCTTGAAGCCTCCGATTATTTCGGGCGCCAGCTCGCGAACCTGTATCAGGTCGCCCCGCGTGACCGCTACGGCGAGTTGCAGCAGCAAATTGAGTTTGCCCGTAATTTCAGCTATTCCGCAATCTGGCTCGCCTATGGCGCGGGATTGATGACGTTCGGCTTCTGGAAGCGATCAGCCTTTGTGCGCTGGCAAGCATTGGTGCTCATCGCCTTCACCATTGGCAAAGTTTTCCTTTTTGANCGTCTCCGCGCTGCAGCAGGGCTACCGTATCGTGAGTTTCATGGCTCTGGGAGCTGTTTTGATGGCCATCTCCTATGTTTATCATCGCGACTGGCTCAAGCTTTCTCCACCATCGCAACAGAACTCAACCCACAGGGCATCGGCATGAAGAATGCCGCATGGCTCGCCGCTTTTGTTTTGTTGGGTAGCCCTTCTCTTTCTTATTTTAAGTATGCGAGGCCAATACGACTCACCGGCGCCGGACAGCAATATGTGATTGTCGACCAAACGCTCTGGAGGCACGCGCGCGCGGACTTGGGTGACCTGCGTCTGTATGCAGGGGAAACAGAAATTCCTTACTCTTTAATCACTGAACGTGGCAGCCAGGAACGCGAGCGCACCGACGTACCCGTCCTGCAACAATCCACCGTCGCCGGCAAGACGCAGTTCCTGATCGACATGTCTCGCCTGGCAGAATACGACCATGTCGACCTCAAGCTCTCCACTACAAATTTTGTGGCCCACGCTCGGGTGGAGGGCCAGGACGATCCTCACGGGCAGCACTGGGCGTCGCTCGGCGACAGCATCCTCTATGACCTTTCCAAGGAGAACCTGGGCGGAAACCACATGTTGCGACTGCCGCGGGCCACTTACAAATATCTGCGTGTCACCATCGACGGCGCGGTCAAGCCAGATGAAGTTCAGGGCGCAACTTCCGAAACGGTGGAGGAGCGACCCGCTGTGTGGCGTGACGTAAGCAGTGCGCCCAAACAGGAACAGAAAGGTAAAGATACCGTCTTTACTTTTGAAGTTGCAGAGAACGCCCCCGTGGAGCGGGCGATGTTTGTGGTTTCGCCCAGCCAGGCCAATTTTTGGCGCAAAGTCGAAATCCAAAACGGGAGGGCTGCATGGTTGGGGTCAGGCGAGATTAACCGCATTCACATGGTGCGCGGGGGCCACAAGATAGATTCAGAAGATCAGCATGTGGACTTTCCCGATAACGGGCAGAACATCGAACCTAAGATCGTCAAGGTCATCATCCATAACGGCGATGATCCTCCACTCAAAGTGACGGCTGCAAGTCTGCAGCAGTTCGAGCGCCGGCTCTACTTTGGCGCCCCCGCACAAGGCCAGCTAACGCTTTACTACGGCGACGAAAAACTGGAACTGCCGGTCTATGACTATGCCAAGCTGTTTCAGCGGGACAAAGCTGCGGTCGCGGCGCAATTGGGCCCAGAAGCATCCAACACGGCGTACACCGGGCGTCCCGATGACCGCCCCTGGTCGGAGCGCCATCCGGTAGTCCTATGGATTGCGGTCCTTGCCGCAGTAGTAGTCTTGGGCGGAACCGCCCTTCGCTCGATTCGCATGGCAAAAGCTGGCGGAACATAATTTCTCGACTGGCTTCAATCCTGCTTCTGGAATACCCCGCTGCACTGTGGCGGATTTTCCAGGCTCTTGATCATGGTAAACAGTGGTGTCCCAAATAAATCGGGAGGCGCTTCCTTGCTCCGCCGGAAACCAAAATTCTCATACAATCGAATAGCGGCACTCAGAAAAGGCGTTGTGCTGAGAAACAACCGCTGGTATCCCTCTGCGGCAGCGGCACGCTCCACGTACACTAGCAGCGCCTTGCCTACACCTAAGCCTCGGGCCGAAGGGACAACCGCCATGCCTCGAATGTATAGGCCTTTCTCTTTCGGCACGACTGAAACCGTTCCCACGATAGCCTCGTTGTGCAAAGCTACCCACACTGGCCCTTCTTTCATGCGGAGTTGAATTTGGTCGCTGGTGGGCGTAGTGGCTGCGAATCCAGCCGGCGTGTAGGACGATTGAAATTCAATAAAAGATTGATGGAGTAGCGCTGCAATTGACGCGGCATCGGATGCAACGGCTGGTCGTATCTGAATGTCCGGCTTCATCGAGCGGAATCGTTAGTGGCTGACGCCCTTGTATTAGGGGCAGGCGGGCGGAATTGCCGGCCCCACACCTTCACTGACCTCGAAACAGCTCCAGACCAGTCATCTACACGGACTACTTCGCCAGGCGATTGTACTTCTTCAAAATCTCGCGGAGCCGGTCGTGCGGCAACGCAATGACCGTTCGGTTGTTCGCTCCGGTCATGGTTTCGGCCGCCACCATGGCGTTGATTACGGCTTCCTCTGTCGCCTGCACGGTAGCCAGAAAAATCGGATCGAGCTGATCGTTCGGGAGCATAGTTAACTGCTGCAATCCCTTTGACCCGGCCGCCCCGAGGTTCGCTGTGGAAAAAGCGATGAAGATATCTCCCGAACCATCGCCTGAGTAACTGCCATCTCTCCCCAGTCCAAGCGAGACGCGTTTGGCAATGCGTTTCAACTGTGTGGCAATAACGGGTGCGTCGGTGCCCACCACGACAATGATGGAACCTACGTCGTCGTTCCACACCGTGTGTTCGGGAATTTCCTTACCCACCGGAACACCCGCAATCCGCAACTGGCTTCGGCGCCCATAATTGCACTGCACCAGCACGCCCACTGTGTAGCCGCCGTACTTGGCGTCGAGCACTCGAGACGCAGTGCCGATGCCGCCCTTAAACTCGTTGCAGATCATCCCCGTGCCCCCGCCGACGTTGCCTTCCTCTACCGCGCCACCGTGGGCCGTATCCAGCGCATGAAAGGCGTCGTCCGGCGTTACGTGGAATCCATTAACGTCGTTCAGATATCCATCCCAGGTTTCGGCCACCACGGGCAATGACCACCAGTAGCCTTCCTCATCGGGCGGGCCATGTTTCACGCGCCAGGCGATCACCGCATCACGCACCACTCCGACGCTGTGCGTATTCGTGATCATGACGGGTCCGTCGAGAAAGCCAGATTCCTCCACCCATGTCGTGCCGGTCATCTCCCCGTTTCCGTTGAGCGTGAACCAGCCTGCGAATACGGGGTCGGTGGAATTCTTTC
>QIAS01000381.1:6136-6577 GCA_003225615.1 Acidobacteriota bacterium
CCGACCTCAACTCCCTTAACGTCCGTGATGGCATTCAATGGGCCGGGTGCTCCGTCAAACGGCACTCCCAAATCACGCGCGCGGGGCTTTTTTTGTGCAGACGCATTCAGACAGCACAGAAATATCGCGAATATATGCAACGCCAAGGGACGCTTTGCCATCTTTCCTCCGTGAACAGAGCAGTGCAGTATAAGGCACCTGAATTCGGTTGTGGTTTACAATCCTGGGGGTGAGGCACTCAATGGAAAATTGGAAGCGTGCGGTGATAGCAGGTTCGATTGGCACGTCGGCTATTCTCTTCGTCAAGGGTAAGGGAGCGGCGGGTGTACTGGCAGCGGGCGTCGGCCTGGCGGTGCTGGCCTCGGAGTATCCCGAGAAATTTGAGGAGTTACGCGAGGACCTTCCTTATTATGTAGAGCGCGGATCGCGCTTCTTGGAAAT
>QIAS01000382.1 GCA_003225615.1 Acidobacteriota bacterium
ACATCAAGGCATTCATTCCGCATCAGGCGAACAAGCGCATCATTTCAGCCTCCGCCGAGCGGCTCGGCTTGGCGCCGGAGAGCGTGATCGTCAATATCGATCGCTACGGCAACACGACTGCCGCCACCATTCCTCTAGCCATGGACACGGCGCGCCACGAGGGCAAGCTTAAGAAAGGCGACCTGGTGATGCTAGCCTCGGTGGGCGCAGGCTTTACGACCGGGGCGGCATTGTTGCGTTGGGCCTATTAGGGACTTCATTCCGCGAGATGATGTTCGTAACCCTGCCCGCGCGGTGCAAAATTAGCTTCAGGCGAGAACTGCTATTGTTCTACGAGTTGCACCGCGTGTGGCCAGCCACACGAGCCTGATCGGGAAGTACACTGAACTTTCTCAAAACGGAAACCGGATCGACAAAATCGCGTTGTGATTGGTGAGGTGAAATCGGGTGGTTGCGATCTGGTAGCCTCCGCCAACAGTCAAGCCGACTCTTTTGCCCAGGTGGAATCTCCCGAGAACCAGGCCTGGAGTCACAAAGTTCTGCTTCTTTCCATCGTTTTTGCCTTCTTGAAAGAACGTTGAATTGAGTTCGACTTCCGGCCAGAGTTTCCGGAAAACGTGGTATTGGAAAGCATTGTTCCAGGTGTAGCTGCGGCCGAGCAGGTTGGTATCGCCGGTGGGAAGCCCAATGGCGAATGTCCCTTGAGCAGCGAAGTGACTAAATCCTTTTCCGTAAGCGATGGTCGGAGTGATGATGGCGTGGCGAGCGCCGTTGGTGTGAGAACCCGTGGGCAGCGTCATGCCGAGGAACGCAGTCAGGATGTAATTGCCATGCTCTTCGTTGCTGGATAGGAGGCGGTACTTGCCGAGTAAGGAAAAATCGCCGAAGCCGTCCCGGATCGTGGGGTTGTTATGCGCGATGTAAGGCGGCGGGCTGAGGATCACTTCCACCTTCTCTGCGGGAATTAGTTCCAATCCCTTGCTGCCACCATAATTCTCGGTCGTGACACCCTCAGGATTTGTCTGCCAGAAAATGTCGTAGCGAAATTCTTCCTCCAAACGCGGCGTGGTGGTGGCGATCGGCGTAATCCAGTGCGGTTGCTCGGCTTGGGTGCGGTCGACGCGGTTAAACCAGTTGGAAGAATAGGCATCCTGAGCGCGAGCGAGAACAGGGCTTAGAATGAGACTCAGGAACGCGCACAATGAAACCGTTTTGGCCCATATGTACATAAGCTTCCTTTGGCGCTGCCGAGATTAAAAAGCAATATCATCTCATACGTATCAACTCGTTACATCAATACGAAATTATACGAATAGCTGATGCCGGGATCTCGATTTGTGAATCAGGCGGGATCCACAGCGATTCTGAGGGTTCAGGTTGAGTGGTGTCTGAAAGATGCCGATCATCAACTATCAAACTACCCGCCGTATTGCCATTACCTGCGTAACCCACAGACAGAGAATGACGTTGTGAGCGTCAATCTTATGGCCTTAAATACCGTGACATGAGGGGAATTACCTTGCTTGCGGCGCTGGCTTGCGCATTCGCCGAATTTTCGTTGGGGCAGACGTACAACTGGGTTCGCGCCAATGATGAAACGGTGCAGTTGGATCCGGCCGACTACCACACAGGCCGAGTCTATCGTCCCGGGCCGAATGGTGGCAACATTCACGTCGGCATCGAAACAAAGCAACCGGTTACCATTCTCTTGGCGTGGGCTGATGAGTGGAACGCGGCGTTGCAGCATCGGCAAACCATCGGCAATCTGGAGTGAGCACGACCTATGAGTGCCATCTTCCTTCTGACCGTCCCATGGTGCTGATCATTCACGACGAACGGACGCCAGACCGTGCCGTGGTTGCAGGGATAGAGGCTGTGCTGGGCCGCAATGCCAGGCAATTCATTTCTCCCAATGACCTTACGATTCAGTACTACTCGTGGTCCTGCGTGGACAATTGCAATCCTCCGCAGTACCAGTGGTTTCGTTTGGTGAAGGAGAAATACGAGCTAACGTCAATTCCGAAGATCTACAGCCTGCTTACGCCCGAACGCGATGGCCAGCAACTGAATGTAAAGATCAAAGCTCCGGTCCCTATGACGGTGGCGGTAATACCTTCGAAGTTGGCAGACCAGGTGTATGACCATCCGGAAACTCTGCGTTCGGCTCTGGATGATACATCGTGCAAGCAGCGGGGGGTGCAGAGCTTGAGCTTCGATTGCAAATTTAATGTGGCGGATGGGCCGCAATCGATTGTGGTTCTGCCGGAGTCCAACGCTCCCAAACACAAGAAAGCAGAAATTGAACTGCAGACGGTGAAGTGCGTTGCGAACTGCACTGCGCCAAGCAAGTGACCGGCTGATCTAACCGGTCCTGGCCAGTCGTGAAAGCACGCGGGCATTTCCCAGGATTGCTCCCATAGAAGAAAGATTCTGTCCCGTAGCCAAGGTTTTAAGCGCCGCAATGACGCGGCCTTCTCCCAAATGGCCCATAGCATCGCCGAGCGATACGGCGAAATGCAGCATAACACTTGAATCGCGATAACAGTCGGCAATGCATGCGGTGCAGCCATCGCGCACCAACGGAGTGTTTGGAAACTCCCAAACCGAACACAGGCGCTCCTTCCAGGAATCACATCTCCACATGTCGAAATTCCAATCCATGTAGAAACTCTTGTAGCCGCCGTAGCACACGAAACGCTCAGGCTCGCTTCGCGAGTGCCGCTTCATGTCTTCGACGGACGCCCGAGGGTTGTTGACCGGAAACAGAGCGCGTAGGTCCTCGACCTGGTCGAATGCGGCGATAAGTTCCGGCGACGTGAAGTTGACCAGGTTCGATTCCGCGGACCATGCCAGCGAGGACGATCCCAGACGCGCCTTTTGAGGATAGGAAAAAGTAACTGCTTCAAATCCCAGATCGCGCAGCAGCGGCACCAGCGCGCGGTAGTCCTCGATCAGCTTACTCATTGTGACCTGGGCTATAGGGGTGATGCCGAGGCTAGGCATGCGGGCTGTGGCTGAACGGATACGCGCACCTACGCCCTTCAATCCGCGGTTAGCCTCGTGCACGGACATGGCAGGCGCGTCAATCGACACATAAATGGTTTTTAGTCCGGCCCCTGCCAGTGTGTCTAATTTCGCCGGCAGCAGCCAGCCGTTGGTGATTACCGCGGGAGCCATATCTCTAGCCACCGCCGCCGCTATGAGGTCCACCAGCCGTGGGTGCAGGAGCGGTTCGCCGCCGAAGATGTTTAAATAACGGACCCCACGCTGGTGCAGGATATCGAGTGCGCGCGGGAACTGGTCAGCGTCGATCCAGCGCAATTTGCCAACCTGATTCTTGTTGTAGGCGAAATTGCAGAAGTCGCAGGTGGCATTGCAGGAGTTGGTGATGGCGACATTGCAGATGGCCGGGCCGCCCCTGCGCACGAGCCGCAACATGTCCCAGGCTTTCGAGACTTTGGTGGTCACCGCATCCTCCGATCTGAATCGCACTCATCCGATTCAGGATCTCGGGATGCGGTTGTACTGTCTTGACGACAATGCCGGCAGCGCGAGCTAAGTCCGCCTAAGACTAAGCTGCCCTGCTGACGGCTGGCTCAGCCGATCGCGACGTCCGAGCTACTTTGAGCAGGTGTCACCAACCATTTTCACGTCGGTAATGGTCAGATGTCCGTGCTCCCGATCGCTTTTCTTAATGCCCGTGTCTTTGGCGGTATCCTTGGCATCTTCCTTCATGTTGTGCAGCTTGGCATGCGACACGACGCCGGTGGCGCTCACCTCGTGACCAACGTGCTCGGCCAGGTTGACTTTATCGCTGCGTGCTTCCCATGTGCTGCCGTCTTTGCCAGTCAGCATAAATTCATCGGCACTGTCACCCTTGGCAAGGCAACCGGTGACAGTTCTAACCTTGGCTTTTGAATCGGATTTGCCGGCATTATCTTTGTCCTGCGCAACCATCCATGAGGTGCTAAGACCGGCTAGCACCAAACACAAAAAGAATTTCTTCATCTTTGTTTTCTCCTTTTTTCCTCTGGAACCTCACTGGATAATCAGAAACCACCACTGAGCGCGTGGTTTCGATTCCAACTTCAAACTCTGACCCGTTGGTAAGAGGCCGAATAGGGCCAGCACGGTTGTACAAAGCGCTTGGAACGTCGGAAAAACCAAGGATCTTCTGACAAAATCAAGCAGATAGAACGACACATGCTATGGCCGCGGTTGGGAACGGCCACTACAATGCTAAGCCCTAAGCGCCCTTGGGAAGAGCGACGAGGTGAGTTTTGTCCTCTGGGCTAGAAGCCGCCGCCACTTCACCGTTGCCGGTGATAGGTTCAGCCGAAACCAGAAAATCGCGCCACAGTTGCCGCTCCGGGACGTAATCGCGCTGATAGGTGAGGCGCATGCGCGTTTCGCTCTTAATAGCGATGCACCAGCGAACAGCTTCGATCTCGTAGTACATGGCGGCTCCTTGCCTGATCGGTTCGCGTTGTCGTGCTAGTAGGGTTGTAGTGCGGAACCTAGCTCCCGACAATCGGGATTCATCGGTAGAGCTGGAACGGGGACTGTGTATGACGGGCCGAGAGAAGCAGGGGCGAGTGAATCAGAAAAGATGGATGTCGCCACCTTCCACTGCCGCTTTATCTAGAGGGCGTGCTTGGCTCGCCATTTTTACCGTAAGGACCCGAGTAGCCGACACGGTCTCGAATTCCTGCATCCAAAGGCGGTGAGACTCAGCCGCAAAACCGTAATACGCGTACAGGCCATGCTGTTGGCGGTTTTCGTTAGCCTGTCCTGTAATACTCTTAACCACGTCGAGAACATTTGTAGTTGTCTGCCGCTGCTGCCGGACATCTCCGATTACCGCCACAACCAAAACCATGTTCCCATCCCCAGCGGAACACCGATGCAGATCACGGTGCAAGATATCCTGGCATGGCCGGAGACCGCGGTTTTGCCGCCCGACGCCCCGCGCTCTGGACGCGAGCTGCAGTTGGTGCAGGTGGCGCAAGCTTTTCTGATAAACGCCAGTGAGAATCCTGGGGATTGTGACGTGCATTTGGAGATCGCGGCCACAGCCGACAAGAACGCGCCGCGAGTGATTATTGAGACGCCCGTGGACAGCGAGTACTGTTCGAATCGCCAGCTGATCCAATCAACGCTTGCGCAGCATGGCTTCAAGATGGACACCACGCATGGCGGAGACCTGATCACGCCGCTGCCCATCAGCGTGCTCGGATTGCCCTTTGAGGATTTCGAGCACGGCCGTGGCAGCCCGCAGGTAGCGACAGTCTGGGAGATTCATCCTGCCGTGGTGACGTTTCAATGAAGAACAACCTGGATTAAATTTGACTTGTCACGGGATTGTCAGTTTTTATGCTGGAGTCGCGAGCCCATCGCCTTTTTGCATTACTGAAGTAACCAGAAATAGCTATCAGCTGCCGCGTCTCCTCACGATACTAAAGCAATTTCACTTCTACCTGTCTGCAACCAGCTACTTAGCTATTCATTCATCGGTCACTTCCGTTTCTGCTGCGGAATCGCGTTGCGCGTGATGTTGCAAATCACAACACGTCTCGCGAAATTACGAAACTTTGACAGGAATATGACAAGCGCTGTCTGTCGCACAGTCTAGGATTTGCTCCAACAGTCGGGAACATGCTGTTTCGAAATACGCAGTTCGTTTCCGCGTAGCATTTCCGCGGTAATTCATTAATGGCGTGATGTTAGTTAATGTAACCGGCGCTAAGACGGCGGCCGGTGGTGCGTTGTAAACCAAGGAGGAGTTCATGTCCAGTAGCAACTTGTGTGGTCGCGTGTGGAGAAGCCGAACGCGCATTTTGTTGTTCAGCGGAGTGCTTGCGGCTGTTCTCGTGACCGTGAGCTGCGGAGGAAACGGGAACACAAGTATGGGTTCCTTGTTAGGCAGTGCGACTCCGGCGATGGTGCAACTCAGAATGGGAGATGCGCCCGCCGATCGCGTTATCAGTTTCGAGGTCACTGTCGGACCGATTACGTTGATGCCCAGCAGCGGCACGTCGCTAACGGCGCTGTCCGGTACGCGTCGCATCGAACTGAGTCACTTGTCCGGAACCAACGAAGCGCTCGCATTGCTCAATGTGTCGGCAGGCAGCTATAGCAGTGCGACGATCACGGTGGCGAACCCGGAAGTAACTTTCATCAATAACCTGGGTGCAGTGGTGAAGTTGGAACCGATATTGAACCAGACAATCACGATCAACTTCAACCCTGTGCTTACGGTTGGGGCGGGGGCGTCGGTGGTCAATATTGATCTGAGCCTGGCAAACTCACTCACCTTCGATGCCCAGGGAAATGTGACGAGCGTTAATGTAAGTTCGTCTTCGTTTACGGTTTCCGCCGCGGCAGTCGCGGCAGAAGCCCAGCAGGAAGCTGAGGACGGCGAATTCGAGGACACAACGGGCATGGTCACCGGTGTTTCCGCCAACTCGTTTACCCTTTCCCAAGGCCAAAGCACAACGCCTTTAACCTTCATCACGGATAGCAACACAGCGTTCAGCGACGGCGCGAGTATGGCGACAATTCTGAATATGATCGTGAAAGTGGAGGGGGTGACGAAATCCGATGGCACGCTTTATGCCAAGGAAGTTGAGGGGGTTGAAAACAACAATGGAGTAGAGGCCGAAGGCCTGATCACAAAAGTGACTAACAATCCAGCTACACAACTCAGCGTTGTGGCACAGGATGGTAACGGCGCTGGAATAGACGATACCAAGATTGGCAGCCCGCTTCTGGTGGACGTAACCGGGGCACAATACGGCGTAGACCAGGGCAATATCGACACAAGCGGAATTGGCGGGCTACCGTCTTCACCAAATTTTCCGTTTGACGCCAGCACGATCCATGCCGGGCAGCGTGTGCAAGTGGAAAGCGCAAGCGCTATGAGCGGTATGTCAGTCAGCTCTGGTCAAGTTAAGCTAAAGCAACAGGCCGTCACGGGTACGGTGTCGGGTTTGACCGGACCAACTTCTGCGGGACCGGTGAGCTTCACGCTGACCTTGCCGGCAGACTCTGCGTTCGCGATGTTGTCTGGACAGACGACAATCAATGTTTTCTGGCAACTGGGAACCGACCTCCACAATCTCGCCAGCGTTAAGAACGGCGACACGGCGCGAGTAAGGGGCCTGGTGTTCTTCAGCGCAACGAACGTAAATTTGATTGCTCGTCGGATAGGCCAGTAGGATCAAGACTTCAATAAAAGGGGAACGATTGCATTCGGCGTGCCCGGATTCCTCCAAAAGGATCCGGGCACTTTTTTTGCTCAGGGATGTGTCATCTTCTCCGGGCGCATCAACTGATCGAACTCTTCACCAGTCAGATATCCCAGCTTCAAAGCCGCCTCACGCAGACTGCTGTGCTCGACGTGAGCAGTGTGAGCGATTTTGGCAGCCTTGTCGTATCCCACCTTCGGGGCGAGGGCCGTCACCAGCATGAGCGAGTTCTTCACGTACCAATCTACTTTGGCGCGATCGACTTCAATGCCTTTGATCATGTACTCGACATAGCCGTGGCAGGCATCGGAGAGTAGCGTCACCGAATGAAGGAAGTTGTAAATGATCACCGGCTTGTAGACGTTCAATTCGAAGTTGCCCTGGGAGTCGCCGAAGCCGACCGCAGCGGTGGCGCCGTGAACCTGGACGCAGACCATGGTCATCGCTTCGCACTGGGTCGGATTAACTTTGCCGGGCATGATCGAGGAGCCGGGTTCGTTCTCCGGAATGGAAAGTTCTCCCAGGCCGCAACGCGGGCCGGAGGCCAGCCAGCGAATATCATTGGAAATTTTCATGAATGAAGCGGCCAGTGTTTCCAGCGCTCCTTGCGCAAAGACAATTTCGTCGTGAGCGGAAAGTGCGGCGAACTTGTTGGGATGTGAGCGGAAAGGAAGTCCGGTAAGTTCGGCGATCTTCTTGGCGGCGCGTTCGGCGAATTCAGGGTGCGTGTTGAGGCCGGTACCGACCGCAGTGCCTCCGATGGCGAGATCATAGAGGCCGTCGAGAACCTGCTCCAGGCGCTTGATGTCGCGATCGAGCAGGCTGGCCCAGCCTCCAAATTCCTGGCCTATGGTGAGGGGGACAGCGTCCTGCAGGTGAGTGCGGCCGATTTTTACGATATCGTTGAACTGCTTCGCTTTGGCTGCGATTGCGTCGCGAACACCTCGAACCGCAGGAATGAGCGTGTTCTTCACGCGATCGGCGGCGGCGATGTGCATGGCGGCTGGGAACGTGTCGTTGGACGATTGTGACATGTTGACATCGTCGTTGGGATGAATGGGTTTCTTTGAGCCCAGCTGGCCGCCTGCTATTTCGATGGCGCGATTGGAAATGACCTCGTTGACGTTCATGTTGGTCTGTGTGCCGCTGCCGGTCTGCCAGATGCGCAGGGGAAACTGGTCCTTGAGCTTGCCGGAGATGACCTCGTCGGCAGCTTGCACGATGAGCTTGGCTTTATCAGCGGACAGCTTGCCGAGATCCTGGTTGACGAGAGCGCATGCTTTCTTGAGGATTCCGAAGGCGCGGATCAGCTCCGGGGGCATGGTGTCGCGGCCAATGTTGAAATGTAGAAGCGAGCGTTGCGTTTGCGCGCCCCAGTAGACATTGGCGGGGACCTCGATCTGTCCCATACTGTCGGATTCGATGCGCGTGCGGGGCGAAGGTTCCGGTAAAGCTGCCATAGGGCGCTCCTGGGCGAGGCCTGCGAGGATGAATGTAACTGAAGATTATAGCTCTGATAGTGGAAGTGGTTGTGTGGTAGGGCACAGGGATTCGTGACACGTCCCGCTAAAAGCTTAAACCGCAGGTCACACATGGGGTGAAACCCCACGCAGAAAAGATCGCTGAGAAAAAGCGCAGAGATCACAGAGAAATGAGATTGCAGCCGTGCAAAGCTCGCCCGTCCCCCAACTGTCTGCGTGCTAGAATCGAACGTTTTGGATGGCCTGTTCGTCATCTGGATCTGCTCATGCTTCTTCGCAGGCGGTTGATTGATCACTAAAGACGAAATCACGCCGACGACACTCCCGCGGGCGCAAGCTCATTCCCGGCCAGAAACGTGGACCGATGTGCTGATCGTGGGCGCTGGGCCTACGGGATTGGCCTGCGCGATCGAGGTGCAGAAGGTTGGTCTTCAGGTTGTCACCTTGGACAAGGGATGCCTGGTGAACTCCCTCTTCCATTATCCTGCGAACATGACTTTCTTCACGACTCCGGAGTTGCTGGAGATCGGGGACATTCCTTTCGCGACGGCCAACATGAAGCCCACAAGGCAGGAGGCGCTTGAATACTACCGCAAAGTGGCCGACCATTACAGATTGCACATTTGCCAATACTTCTGGGTAAAGACGGTCACGGGTGACGACAACAAATTCCGCATCACTGCGACCGATCGCTCGGGCGGCATTCACGATTTCCGAGCCCGTAAAGTCATCGTTGCGACTGGGTATTACGATCTGCCTAACCTGATGCGTATTCCGGGAGAGGACCTGCCCAAGGTTTTTCATTACTATCACGAGCCACATCCCTATTACGACAGCGACGTAATGGTGATTGGGGGCAAGAACTCGGCGGCCATCGCAGCGCTGGAATTGTGGCGGCATGGGGCGCGTGTGACACTCGTGTACCGCGGCACGGCAATGCACCCACACGTGAAGTATTGGATTAAGCCGGACATTGAAAACAGGATCAAAAGTGGCGAAATCGGAGCCTATTTCAAGAGCAATGTTGTGGAGATCGGAGTGGATTGCGTGACGGTGGACACGCCTCATGGCCGGCTCCGTTTGAAAAATGATTTTGTTTTTGCCTTGACGGGATACCATCCGGATTACGATTTCCTGCAGAGTTCAGGGATTGAGTTGGCCACGGAGGAATGCCGGCCGGTATGCGATCCGGAGACGCTCGAGAGCAATGTGCCGGGGATTTACGTGGCGGGGGTGATTGTGGCAGGGTCGCGCACGAACGAGATATTCATTGAAAACGGGCGATTTCATGGGAAGCTGATTGCCAGGGATTTGGAGGAGAAGTTGAGAAATCGTGGGCAATAGAATCACGCGGCCGAAGCCTCTCGGCCGATCAGTCATCTCTCCAATTCTTTTGTCTGCTCTGAAACGCTGGAAGATTAGTGGGGCGACCCCTTCCGGCGCTGGTCCCTTGCGGCTGCCGCGCTGGTAATTCGCCCGCGTATTATTGCTAAATGGTAAGTGCCGGGCAGCTACGTGCGAAGGTAGTTCCTTCCGTTTGCCTGCTGCCCATTTGATTGAATGCTTTAGCAGCGCGGAGTATTGCTGAATGCTAAGGGCCTAACCGCGGAATGCGAATTGCGCGATATCGGGACCTATCTTGCGATGGTTATAGCTAAAAGATAATTTTATGTTTAAACAGTCCAGGATCTCCGTTTACCTGCTCGCCTGGCCTGAGATACTTCTCGTGAGCCACACGCGCAGCCCGGAGCATTGCTGCGCGATTACGGGCCATTCAGATCAAGGCGCTGCCACGATTCTGCCCGTCTCATAGCCTCTCGCGGCAGGCCTTTGTATTAGCCCACGGCTATGTCATTGAAAAATAAAAGTCTAACTCCTGCCCTATTTCAGCAGAAACTCCTTCACGAACATCACGGTGGCGTAGAACTGATAATCCTGGTTCTTCTTTTTGCGGAAACCGTGGCCTTCATCTTTGGCCAGCAGGTACCAGACACGAGTGCCGTTCTTGCGCACCGTGTCTACCATCTGCCGGGATTCGCTCTCTGGAACTCTGGGATCGTTTTTCCCGGCGACTACGAAAAGCGGCCTGGTTATATTTTTTGCCTTGTTCAGGGGAGAAATTGATTCCAGGAAAACCCGCATCTTGGGATCGCGTTCGTCGCCGTACTCCACGCGACGGAGGTCCTGGCGGTAGCCGGAGGTGTGTTCGAGAAACGTGACCAGGTTGGAGATGCCGACCACATCTACAGAGCAGCAGATACGCTCATTGTACGAAGTGGCGACAGCCAAGGTCATAAATCCACCGTAACTGCCTCCGGTTACGAGAACGCGACTGGAGTCCAGGTCAGGCTGGGTCTGAATCCAGTCGAAGAGGGTATTGACGTCCTTGTAGGAGCCTTCGCGCGAGAAGCCGTTATCCAGGGCGAGAAAAGTTTTTCCGTACCCGGTGGATCCGCGCACGTTGGGAAAGATCAGCGTGACGCCGAGTTCGTTCAAGTAATAGTTGAAGCGGCCGAGGAAGTCGGGGCGGAACTGGCCTTCGGGGCCTCCGTGAATGTCGATCATTACGGGACGCTTCCCAGTGAACTTGGCGGCCGGGCGATAGAGAAAGCCGCTGATGATACGGCCATCCCACGTTTTCCAGTGGATGAGTTCAGGCTCGGAGAAATTGTCGGTGTTCAAGCCTCCGGTTTCGCTTTGCGTCCAGCGGTCGACT
>QIAS01000390.1 GCA_003225615.1 Acidobacteriota bacterium
TCCAGCATTGCCGGTGATTGTTGGGAGGCCAAATCAGACATTGGGCGCTCGCCCGCTCGCTGCGTCGAAGTCGCAGCATCGTCCGCAGAGTATTCGAAAATGTTGAGGGTTGGCGGGGCGAGAATCTGATTTTCGCGCATCACTCGAGGCGCTTCTCCGTCCACTCGGTTAGCGCCAGCAACTGTGGAAGTAACGTCGGCCTGGGGAAACGCGGAAAGGGCCCAGAGAAGCGGAGCCAAACTAAGAATAATTGATCGCGTGCTTGCGTACCCAAATGGCATTCTCTGCGCAGTTTTCCTCAGTGTAGGATCGCTCCACTCGGAGAAAGCACAACGCCTGCAAAATCGCGATTATACCCATTACTAGGACGCGGCCGCACATCGCAAGGATGCCCGATTACGAGTGCTAGTTCTAGTCCCGCGCCCGGTTCTTGATCCAGATAGGCGTCCCCAAAAACCCGAAAGCTCGCCGGATCTGGTTCTCCGAAAAGCGTCGATAGGAAAAATGCAGCTTTACCGGACGATCCGTGAAAAGAATAAAAGTTGGAGGTGACACCGCCGCCTGTGTCATGTAATAAATCCTGACCTGCTGCCGCGCCGGAACCCCCGCCCGTTCGAAATCCACCGTCTTGAGAAACCGGTTCATCTCCGCCGTGGGAATACGTTTACGCCGCTCCGCCGCTACCTCTTCGATGGCAGGCAGGATTTTTTCCGTCCCCTTGCCGGTCGTCGCCGAAACAAACAGTACTGGAGCATAGCTCAAAAATTTAAGCGAATCACGCAGCCGCTGCTCATACGCGACACGATCGGCCGGACGTTTGCTCTCCTGCATCCGCGCCGCTTTCGACTGGCTCACCGCCCGCTTCTGCCCGCTGATCACCAGATCCCATTTGTTCACGACAACAATCACCGACCGACCGCTCTCATGGGCGTAACCGGCGATCGTCGCATCCAGCGCGCTCACCCCCTCGGTAGCATCAATAACCAGCAGCGCAATATCCGCGGCCTCCAGATGCTTGCGCGCCATCACGACAGAAAGTTTCTCCGCCATGAGTTCTGTCTTTCCCTTGCGCCGGATTCCCGCCGTATCAATAAACCGCAAGCGCTGCCCATCCCGCTCGACGATCTCATCCACCGCATCGCGCGTAGTGCCCGGGACCGGAGAAACAATGGCCCGCGAAGTCCCCGTAAGCTGGTTCAGCAAAGTGGATTTTCCGACATTAGGATGGCCAATGATCGCAACTTTGACTTCCTGAGGGAAAGCCGCTGATTCCGACTCCGACTCCGATTCTGGTTCCGATTCCCCTCGTTCGCCGTCCTTTTTTTCCTCTGTGCCCCCCGTGTCCTCTGTGGTTATCTTTTGCTCTTCGGGAAGCACCTCCAAAACCGCATCCAGCAACTCATCCACTCCCCGCCCATGCTCCGCCGAAACCGGAAAAATCTCGCGGATTCCCAACCGATGAAATTCTTCCGCAAACCCTTCCTGCTTGTCGCTATCAATCTTGTTCACCGCCAGAAACAAAGGGCTGCCGGTCCGCAACAGCTGCCGAGCCAGTTCGAGATCAGGCCCAGCAATCTCGCTCCGCCCATCCACGACCATCACGACTGCATCGGCCTCGGTCAGAGCAACCTTGGCCTGTCGAAAAATCTCCGCCGGCATCAACTCCTTTTCTTCCGGAACAATCCCTCCGGTATCCACCACGCGCATATGGCGCCCGCGCCATTCCGCCTCGCCATACAAACGATCGCGCGTGATGCCAGGCTCATCCCCCACAATGGCCCGCCGCGCCCCCACCAGCCGGTTGAACAAAGTGGATTTCCCGACGTTCGGCCGTCCAACGATCGCAATCGTGGCTCCACGTGCAGCCGCGTCAGATGATCGTTCTGCGGCGTTAGCGTATTTCAGGCGGTTCGATCCCACAGTTTATTCTCACATAACTAAGCCCGATCAACCGGTTGTGGACCAACTCGTTGAGCGAACTTTGCGCCGACTTCGCGAACTTTGCAGTTAAAGATTTTGGACGAAGATGGGAGACAACCAGTGTAGTCCTCGTCGAGGAACACCGAATGCCGGACACCGGGAGCCGGCCTCCTCCTCACTGCCCCAAAATCAAAGGCAGGCCATTTTTGGTATTCCCAATCACCACGACTTTCGAATTGGGACTCTTGGCCAGCGTCTCGGTCGCCTCAATACCCTTCCACTCCAGCAACTGCGAGCTGATACCTTGAGCCACAATCTGCTGGAAATCCCGAATGCCCGCCGCCTCAATGCGCTTGCGCTCGGCTTCCTGCTTTTCTTTTTGCAGGCGGAAACTCATAGCCAGCGCTTCCTGCTCCGCCTGTTGCTTGGCTTCAATGGAGGCCTTCAAAGTCCCCGGCAACTGAATATCCCGCAGCAGAACATTTTCCACCAGCAACCCGCGCTGGTTCAGTTGGCTTGTAAGCTGATCGTAGATCTGCTTGGCCACCATCTCCCGTTCCCCCGTATAGAGCGCGTTCGCAGTATGTGAAGCCGTAGACTCGCGAATGGCCGCCCGCAATGTAGGCTCGACCACCACACTCTCGTAATTCGCTCCCGTTTTCTGATACACATCCGCGGCTTTTTCCGGATTCAGGTGATAAATCAGCGAGGTATCCAGATTCATCACCAGCCGACTCCTTAATGGTCTGCGTCTGAATGGACATTTCATTATTCGACTTCAAAGGATTGATGAGATGAATCCCTTCACCCAAAACCTCTCCCGTCACCCGTCCGAACAAGGTCAGCACGCCCACATGCCCCGTGCTCACCCGCGTCACCGACGAGAACAGCACGATCACAATAATGAAGGCGGCAACCCCCAAACCGATCAACCGCATGACCCCACCTCCATCGACGTCAATTACTTTCCCCGGCGAGCTTCCATACATTGGCATAAGAATTCCTCCGGTCCTGATTGTAGGCTCGCTGCGGGAGCATTCGTAAGTGGTTATATGGGCCACTATTTGGCCTTTCGACCGAGATTGACATCAACAGTGACCACGCGTCTCGCCGTCAAATTTCTCCGCCCCTTCTCGAGATGAACTTCGCTTGGTTTCCGAAATCCG
>QIAS01000391.1:0-2162 GCA_003225615.1 Acidobacteriota bacterium
ACAAAGCCATCCGCCTGACCGCGCAAATTGCGATGCTGGTGGCCGCCTATGACCGCATTCGCAAGGGCAAGGAGGTGGTCCAGCCGGACCGGTCGCTGTCGCATGCGGCGAATTTCTTGTACATGCTAAATGGGGAGCGTCCGTCGCAGACGGCGGAACGCGCCCTGGATATTGCCCTTATTCTGCACGCCGACCACGAGCTGAATGCGTCCACCTTCGCCGCCCGGGTCACGGCCGCGACCTTGTCCGATATGCACTCGGCTATCACTTCGGCGATCGGCGCCCTCAAGGGACCTTTGCACGGCGGCGCCAATGAAGCTGTTTTTCAAATTCTCCAAGCCATCGATAAATCCAAGGCGCAACCTGTCGAATACGTCAAAGGGATGATCGCCCAAAAGAAGAAAATTCCCGGCCTCGGCCATCGTGTTTATCACACAGAAGACCCCCGGGCTACGCACCTGCGTAAGATGTCGCGCGATTTGGTCGAGTGGTGAGCCGAAGTGGTTTGAAATTTCGCGTCAGATCGAGGAATTCGTCAAAGCCGACAAGAAATTGAATGCGAACGTCGATTTCTACTCTGCTTCCACATACCATACGCTAGGCATCGATGTAGACCTGTTCACTCCTGTGTTTGCGGTGTCGCGAATCAGTGGTTGGACGGCGCACGTCATAGAGCAACTGGAAGATAACCGGCTGATCCGTCCGCGCGCCGACTATATCGGGCCCAAGTATCCTCAACACTATCTTCCGCTGGAAAAACGGTAAGAAATTGCCCGCGGAATTCCGGCCAAGCTGTTTTTGCTTCTCCTTACAGTTAGTTGAATCGCGAGAGCAACTGCTTCTGCCCCTGTCGAGCGAGTGCCAGGAAAATGTTTTGCTCGGGTCTCCTCAGTTTTTCCACAACGCGACGCTCCAAAAGTGGCGTCCAGCGCGCCTCAGGGCGCGAAGGCACAGAGTCAACGTTTTTGTCGTGAATGAACGGTTCACCATTTCCGGTGCAGCGAGTTAGTCGTTGACAAAATTTTCTGAGACGCTAGAATACGCGACGATTTTTGCCTGTAGAATTTCGACATGACCCCTCAACTCCTCGACCCCGTCCTTTTACAGACTGACTTCCCGGAACTCGAACTTTATGCCAGCGGCAAGGTGCGCGATGTTTACCGCCTTGATAATGAGCACCTGCTGTTCGTGGCCACCGACCGCATCTCGGCATTCGATTATGTGCTGGCCACGGGTATCCCTCACAAAGGAACCGTGCTGACTCAGCTTTCGCTCTTCTGGTTCGATTTCCTTAAGGATATCGTGCCGAATCATCTGATCACGGCGGACGTCAGCCGCTATCCATCCACCGTGACCAAATACGCAGAGCAATTACGCGGGCGCTCCATGATGGTAATGCGCGGCGAAATGTTTCCCGTGGAGTGCGTGGTACGCGGATACTTGTCGGGATCGGGATGGAAAGAATACAAGACCAGCGGCAAGGTCTGTGGCATCCCCTTGCCCTCTGGCTTGAAAGAGTCGGACCAGCTGCCGGAACCTATTTTTACTCCCGCGACCAAGGCAACTACGGGACACGACATCAATATTTCGTTTGAAGAGATGTGCAAGATCGTGCCCTCCGAGACCGCTCGGCAATTGCGTGACATCAGTCTGAAGCTTTATAAGAAAGCGGCGGATTATGCGCGGCAGCGCGGCATCATCATTGCCGATACCAAGTTCGAATTCGGGACGACACCCATGGGCATCACCTTGGCCGACGAGGTGCTTACCCCGGATTCCTCGCGCTTCTGGCCCGCCGACAAGTATTCATCCGGCAAGGCACAGGAGTCGTACGACAAGCAGTATGTACGGGACTACCTCGAGGAAATTCGTTGGAATAAGCAGCCGCCTGCGCCTGCCCTCCCGGTTGAGGTGGCCCGGCGCACCAGTGAAAAGTACCTTGAGGCATATCGTTTGCTCACCGGTCACGAGCTGAAAGTGTGATCCTCACCGCCAGGAGCGAAACTCCGTGAGCGGTGCGGATTGGATCATTGTAATCGCCGTTTTGGTATCGATGATCCATGCGGCGGCGCAGGGTTTTTTTCAGGAAGCATTCGCGATCGCGGGGCTGATAGCGGGATACATGGCGGCAGCCTGGCAATATGGGCGGCTGTCGCGCTGGT
>QIAS01000391.1:2263-5363 GCA_003225615.1 Acidobacteriota bacterium
GGTTCGACCGTTTCCTGGGTGGAGCGTTAGGGATACTGCGTGGGTGTTTGACGGTAGCCGTCGTCCTTATGGGCATGGCCGCGTTCGCTCCCACGGCAAGCTGGCTGCCGGGCTCTGTACTGGCGCCTTATTTCCTGGCGGTGGGGCGAGCGGCAATTTGGGTAGCGCCGGCGGATTTGCGCGGACGCTTTTATCAGGGACTGGAGCTTTTGCGCCATGCCCAGCAGCCGCCCCAGAGCAGGCCTTCAACACATTAGGATCGTAATCGCATTCATAGAACACTGAGAGAAAGAGAGCCCCACCGTGAAAGATCAGCTGGAAGCGCTCATCATGCAGATGTATAAGAGCAACATTCTTTACTCCGAAGCGGTGCGCGAGTTCAAAAAGCGATTTATCGTGACCGTCCTGCAGGAAAACAAGGGCAACCAGTGCCGTGCCGCGCGCGAACTGGGCATGCATCGCAATACTCTGAGCCGTACCGTTGCAGAACTGAAGATTGATGTGCGCCAGCTGCGCGATGGAGTTAAGCGGCCGCCACGTAGCGCGCGTCCGATGGTGCTCGAGAAGAAGGCGGCTCGGTAGAGCGCCCCAAGACAAAACTCTTATCTTGTTCGCTGAAAAACTCCCAGAAAAACTTCAGAGTTGCTGGTGAGCTGTCTCCTTTTGTTTTCTTATCGGCTTAAAGGAAAAGGCAGCCAAGTGGCTGCCTTGTTTTTGTCCGCTGATCGGTCCGCATCAGTGCGTCGGCTTGGCAGGCCGGCGATGAACTGGCTTCTTGGGGGTAGTCTTAGGAGAGGCCTTGGTCAACAGCGCGCCCTTGGTCATGACCATCACGAAGGGACTCGGTGTGTAGGAAACCGGCGTGCCTTCGAAATCCAGACTTGCGCTCTCCTTCGGCATCAAGCGCGCGGGAATCGCTCCGCTCATCTCGAGATCGATGTCGGGGCGCTTCTGGTCAATGTCGTCCACGCTGCCGGCAATCTCGAGCTTAGTGGGGCTCGCCTTGAGCACCACGCCCTGCATCTGCAGGGGCACGCCCTTGATTGCGTTCCATACCACCGCGGCATCTTCCGGCTTGCCGGAAGAAAGGCACAACTCCCACTCGCCAAAACTCATCTCTTTGGGCGATTTCTTCTTGACCAGGTCAGCACACTGTTCCGCCGGAGTAGGCGGAATGTATTGCGTGATGTTAAACCCGGCAGGTGGCAATGGCGAGGTCTTGGCCTGGGCTAGCAGGTCTGTCCAACCCTGATCTGAGCCGTGGTACTTAACGTATTGCTTCTGGCCATAGCTGGTAATCTGCGGGGCCGCAGGCGTGCCGGCCGCTAGGTTCGCCGCGCGTGCGATAAACCACAGGCCATTGAGATAGTCAGGCGGTGTAGCGGTCAGGTAAGCCAGCGCCAGCGGGTAGATGTCTCGCAGGTTGTTGGGATCCGCTTCCACGGAGCCTCGCAGGAACTTCTGTGCTTTCGCGTAGTCCTTGTTCTGCAGAGCGGCAATACCCGCCACACCGTTGAAGATGGACGAAGTTTGCTTCTTCAGCTTCTCCCAGTCGGCGTCGGAAACATCCGCCGGCTTGGGCGCGGTCTGCACGCACTGGAGTCCCTTTTCCGCGTACTGGCCGCCTTCGGTCAAGTTCTGCTGAGCATTCTGTCCGGCCTCAGCCGCCGCGCGCTTGGTATAAGCCAACAAGGCGAGCGCTCTCAGGTTGCACGGGTTGGCCTGCAGTACGCGCTGGGCCGCGTCCATCATCTTGGCGGGGTTGTTCGTCTGCTGATACGCAATCATCAGCGCTTCCAGCGCGTCTTCTTTCATCACGCTGTTGGGATACTGTGTGAGGAACGCTTCCAAGCCGCTGATCTTGGCCGCAGGATCGGTTTGCTGAATAGCGCCAACATAGGCGTTGTATTCGGCGGGATCTTTGATCTCTTTCTTCTGCTGCGGGGGCTGCTGGCCAGGGGCTTGCTGCGCCGCGGGTTGCTGCCCGGCCGCGGGTTGTTGTCCAGCGGGAGGTTGCACGCCCGGTTTTTGAGCGGGGGGCTGCTGCCCGGTTGCGGGTTGCTGTCCAGCGGAAGGTTGCGTGCCCGGCTGTGCCTGCGCTGGCTGCGTCGCGGTCTGGCCGGTTGCTCCTACAGCTAAACCAAGCACAATCGTGACAAGAATCTTCTTCATCAGTGTGGCTCCTTGAACTCTCGGGAAAACAGCGACGACATTCGGGCGCGCCCGGGCTTCAAACACAGGCGCAACTCGCACCCGGGCGACAGGCTCCGGAAATTTGCACCGCCGGGTGAAGACAGGGCGGCTGCTAACCTATTTCCGGTGTGCGGATTATAAGGATGTGCCCTGCCTAAGGCAAGCAGCATGCCGACCTGTGTTTCCTTACTAGATAAGATGCGCAAAAAGGGGACCGCGAATAGATTCCTCCAGCAAGGCCTGGTCATCTAAGACGAGAGGCTTAGCATGGACAACCATCAAAACGTCTCAGGACAGATCGCCGTGGTAACGGGCGCGGGCCGCGGGATTGGGGCTGCCATCGCCCGCAAACTGGCATGCATGGGAGCTCAAGCCGTGGTCTGCGGTAGAACCCGCCCCAACCTGGAGCGTACGGCCCGGGCCATCTCCGATGCGGGCGGTAAAGCGGAAGTGGCCGAGTGTGATGTCACTGATCTCCACTCAGTCGAGTCGCTGGCTGAGCGCGTCGAGACCAATTTCGGCAAAGTCGACATTCTGGTGAACAATGCCGGAATTGGCGGAGGCAGCACGCCGCTGCACCAACTTTCGCCGGAAGTCTGGGACCAGGTCTTGAACACGAATCTGCGCGGCGTCTATTACTGCATCCGCAGTTTCGCCCCCATGATGATCCGGGCCCGTCGCGGACACATCATCAACATCTCTTCATTGGCAGGGAAGAATGCTTTGCCCAATGGCGCCGCGTATTCCGCGTCGAAATGGGGACTGAACGGGCTGAGCTACTCGGTGGCGGAGGAATTGCGCGCCCATAACATCCGCGTCGAAGTGATCTGTCCAGGATCGGTACACACCGAGTTCAGCCCGCATAGCGGAAAGGATTCGGGAAAGATGTTGCAACCGGAAGACGTTG
>QIAS01000269.1 GCA_003225615.1 Acidobacteriota bacterium
CAACCTCTGGCGTTTCTTGAAGTGGACCAGCGAAATGGAGCACTACGTCCACCCTGGCCCAAAGAGTGTCTGAACCCAAGCTCATCTCTTCCGCTGGCATTCTGCAAAAAGCCTGAAGCCTGCTTAATAGTTTCCTGACTACGTTCTTTTCAACCCGCGCTATCAATGCCGCCGGGCTCGCGCCTTGCGGTAGTCATCCGCAGTTGTTCGATAACATGGCAATGTACTCTGTAGCTGGTTCAAGTACTTCGAATCCAAATCAAGTCGACCGGACGGCCCTGGCATATTCCCCGAAGACGTTACCTGCATTCCCGTCTCGTCACAACTGGGATCTCTTGTGGCGCGAAGCTTGTCCACCGCCGGGTAGCTCGGACCATAGTCAGAAAGTCGCGGCTGGTAGGGAAGAAACTCGTAAATGAGCTTTATGAGCCGCGTTCGACGTCGGGTGATCCGCTCTTCTGCAATGAAAACCTCGTGGCTGGCAAAATAAGACGAACTTGGGAGAGCCACTGCTGGCCCGATGAAGTTCACACTCAGCTCTTTTGCGTCGGCAACGGTTCCCTGATCGTCCTCAATCTCTGCCATCGGTGAAAGCACACTCGGCGGAGGAGTGCCCGCCGCCATTGAACCCACACTTCTGCCGCTCTCATTGCTGTTTTGGACCGCAATAGGGGGCGGCGAAACCTGCATGGCAACCGCCGGCAATGAGTGCACGCGTTGCCCACCGGAACTTTCGAAGCCATGAACCGATGGCGCTGGAGGCACGACCGCCATGGCTGTGCTGTAACCGGTGCCCATAGGGGAGTTGCCCGCCCGTTGAACCACAGGAGGAGGTGGCACAACTCGCATACCACCCGGCAGCGAGCTCATACCTTGCCTGCCCTGGTTTTCGAAACCGTTAACCGAGGGCGGCGGGGGCACCACAGCAATACCTGTGCCGTAGGCACTGCCCCTGGCGGAGTTGCCTACGCCCTGAGTTACAGGAGGAGGCGGCACTACTCGCATGCCATCCGGCAGTGAGTTCATACCTTGCCTGCCAGGGCTTTCGAAACCATTCACCGAGGGTGGCGGAGGCACGACAGCAATACTTGCGCCGAAGGCACTGCCCTTAGGGGAGTTGCCTGCACCCTGAATCACCGGAGGAGGCGGCACAACTCGAGTGTCAGGCGAGACCGAGCCCATGCCGTGTCTAACAGAATTTCCAATACCGCTAACCGACGGCGGCGGAGCCACGACGGAGGTCTGTCCGATACCCAGACGCGATTTCATCGTAGCCCAAATCGAGCTCTGTGCCTGCATAGGCATCTGCGGCGCCGGAGCCACGACTTGCAAGTGGCCAATGCTGATATCCCCAATCTCGCGAACTGACTGGTGCACAGAAGGCGGCGGCTCAATCACCGAGGTTCGCAGGGCTGTCATGGTCCGCGGCCTCGACAACGCCGAGACGTCAGGCGGAGGCGCAATCACCGCAACCGGCCCCGCGGGTACGCTCAGTTGCCTGCGAGTCGTCGCCGAGAGCGGCACCGCCGGCGACACCGAGTTCCAGGAGACGAGGCGGAGCAGTCGCAAATCATGTTTCAGCTTGATCTCGGGTGGGGTGATCTCTGCCTGCATGCGGCTGTGCCGTTCCCGTGGCACTGAGATGACAGGCCGCTTGGCGCTCACAGGTAATTCTCTCTTCCACATCCGCGAGGGCGGCGCGACCCTCCCGGGCGGCGGCGAATACTCGGAGGGCAAGTAGTAGATCACGTCGGATTTATCGAAGGCCAGGCGGTGGTATCGCGGATTTCGCTGCGGAAACCACAGTTGAAGAAAAGTCCCGAACACCGCGACCATCACGACGTGCAGCACCATCGATTGGAAAAATCGCTCCCATGGCACTCGGGAGGGCACAAAAACATCCCCCCAGAAGCGGCCCGGTAGAGAAGTCAGTTTCAACGGCGCTGGCCGCGAAAAAATCCCGATTAGATTGTGAAAGAAAACCCGGTAAGCCGGTTCCAACTCGACCAGCAGTTTTGGTGGCCGCGTCGGCTTAAACGCAGGTGGAGTTGAGAGTACGGTCTGCGCCAGCCGCTCGACCGTCGCAAGATCGCCATCATTAAACGCAAATCGCCGCGAAGAGAAAACTTCCAAAAGCCCGACCACGTGCCCCCCGGCCAGGATGGGTACCGCCAGAATCGAGCGGATGCCCAGCCGGCGGCAGCTTACAACATCCACGCGTGGATCGGCTTCAGAATCGTCACATCGCAGCGCTTTACCGCTGCGTAGGCACTCTCCGGAAAAACCAGCGCCTACATCCAATTGGCAACCCACCGTGGGTGAGTCGACTCCCGCACGCGCACGGCAAATCATTGCCCCGGCGTCGGCGAGCGCGATGGCAGCGCCAGTGCCCCGCGTGAGCACCAAAGCCCGCTGGGTCGTTAATCGTAGCCCGGCATTCACTTCCGAACCGCCTGCTTGCGGCACAAGGGGCATGGGGTTTGCCTTTGTTAGCTCGAAAAGCCGCACACGGAGCGGCTTGGGTCTTTTTTGGGCGCGATAGCCGGATCCCTGTATCTCTACGCAATGATTTGCAAGAGTCGATACACGGAGAACGCCTTACACAAATTTTGATCGTAGCTGAGCGCTCAACTCGGTTGAAGCGGGAAGGTCCGAAAGCGGGTGACGAAAGTAACCTGGCAGTAATGAGACGCTCTTAATGCTTGAGTCTGGAAATCAGATTAGATAGTTAGAACTCATCTCATAACAATGCCATTTTGAGGATTATTGGTGATGTTACGCCAATTATCGAACGAGCGCGTAGAATGCATGCGCAACCGTCGCGGGAGCGGGGGGAAAGTTCAATGAAGTACATGCTGATGGCTCAACTACTGGTTTTCTCGTCCTTGGCATTCTGCGGCGATAAACCTGCTTCATGCGAGCTTGAAAGTAAGAACATCGTGAGTCGTTCTTCCTCCGGGCTCGCTCAGGTTAG
>QIAS01000270.1 GCA_003225615.1 Acidobacteriota bacterium
CGAACACGGCGAACAAATCCCCAAACAGCATTCCTCCAGCAATGAGTGCGATCCCGCCAAAAATGAGCAGCCTCTGGGCGCTCATCGGCGCGAATGTCGTAACTGCCGTGGATGGAATGGCTCTGGTTGCCAAGTCTTTTAACCTTGTTTGTGCCTTCAAGTCTGAAAGCACAGCGCATCACAGCACGGGCAGCAAGGATGCTTTAGTCCGCTGCCACTCCGACCTTCGAACTCCTGAACACCGGCATCACTTGCTTGGCGAACAGGTGCTGCGTCTTGATACTCTTCCAATGCTCCAGCCCGCCAAAGTTGGAGACGATAGCCAGTTCGCCAATCCCGCCTTTCTCCTGCAGTTCGCGGACTTGCCGAATGACTTTCTCAGGCGTGCCGATAAACCCAATTTCCTGATCGACAATCTCGTCATAAGTCAGCCGGGTCAACGACTCCAAAGCGCCGCTCGCATAAAATCCATAGCCTTTGCTGCGCAGTTCGGCCTGCTTTTCCTCTCCCTGGAGCGATCCTGCGGGTGACGCATTAAAAGCAAGAAAATTAAGCAATGCCTGCTCGACTTCGCGCCGGATCGTCTTCTCATCCTCATCGATGTAAACCGGACGGATATAGACGATGTCTGGCGTATGCCCATGCTCAGCGCAGGCCGCTTTATAGGCATTGAGCGGGCCCTCGAGCACTTTCCAGGGCAGCAATGGCGGCACAAAAATGCCCCAACCCTTTGCGCCCGCCATCTCGTAAGTAATATCGCTCGTGCCCCCTGTGTAGAACTTGGGATACGGCTTCTGCAACGGCCGGGGCACCACAGCGAGGTCTTTCACCTTGTAATACTTTCCGTTGTAAGAAAATTTGTCCTGAGTAAAAGCGAGCTGCAGAATATCAATCGCTTCGTTGTACCGCGGGCGGCTCTCTTCTAGAGGCATCGACGAAGGCCCGAACAGCCAGGCATGCCCCCGGCCCAAACCGCACTCCAGACGTCCATTGGTGAGGATGTCGGCCTCGGCAATCATGCCCGCCAGCCGCATCGGATTTTCCAGGGGAAGTGTGTGCAGGGCAGTACGAAAACGAATACGCTGCGTGCGCTGCGCCGCCGCAGCAAACATCGCCAGCGGATTGGCCGAAATCGAGAACTTCTGAAAGAAATGGTGATCGATGACCGAGTACACGTCAAAGCCACACTCATCGGCGTGTTCGATCTGTCGCATGATCTCCCAGATCATGTCGTAGTGCGACTTTCCCGGCGGCGTCTGGATTTCGCAATAGATGCCGAATCGCATATTCTTCTCCTACCGTTTCCGATCCCTGACCATCCGGTCCGCGCTGGCGTCAGCCGGATTATCCTGTTCTCCACCTGCGGTCGTCGGCAGCTCTTCGCCTATGTTCCGATAGCGCCCGCGATAGAACAGCAGCGGCTCGCCTTCGCGCACCATCACATCCTCTACTTCCGCAATAAAAATCGTATGGTCGCCGGCATCTTGCGCACTGTGTAGACGGCATTCCAAATACGCCAATGCGCCGTGTAGAAGCGGCGTTCCATGCGAAGTCCGATCAAAGCGAGCCCCCGCTTCCTCAGCGTGCTTATGGCTTTCTGAAGCCCGCGCGTAATATTCGGAAATTGCGCGCTGATCAGCCGCCAGCACATTTACGCCGAAACGTTTTTTCGCTTGCAGATGTGCATGGGTACGCGCCTGATGCCCCACGCAAACCAGCACCAGCGGCGGATCGAGCGAAACCGAACTGAAAGCATTAGCCGTCATGCCATGCACTTCGCCACCCTCATCCACTGTAATAACGGTTACTCCAGTGGAAAAACAGCCCAGCGCCTTGCGAAATTCTGAATGAGTGACATTCATGGCAGGCCCGGACTCGAATTATCCTGACTAGACTTTCCAACGGCGGAGTAGACCACTCCTCTTCGCCGCTCGAGCCAATTACCACGTTAAACGCAGTGCGAACTGGATCTGGCGCGGGTTAAACACCGCCCGCGGCGTACCGTAACTTGGGTTTGGCGACCCTTCCAAGCCCGTGCCGGGCGTTCCCACCGGAATGAAATCTGGCGCTCCATACACCGTATTAAAGAACCGGATATTCACCGTGTTCAGCGTATTGAAGCTCTCAGCCAGGCCTTGCAGAGCAAATCGCTCCGTCACTTTGAAGGTGCGCGAAACCCGCAGGTCGACACTCTGGTAGCTGTCACCCTTGAAGGTATCTCGCGGTTCTACACCGACGCGATCGTTGAGAGGGAAACCATCCCCATTCGCATCGAAGCCGGTGAATTTGGTGAAGTAGTGTGGCGACTCCAGGCTGACGATTGTGGAGAACTGCCAATTATTGATGATCACATTTTTCTTTGTGGGCCCTTCAAAAATCGCGTTGGCCACAAAGCGATGTGCCACATGGTCGGCGGAGAGCGCCTTTTCCGCCCCGAAGTTTCCGCTATCCTGTGGAATCAACACGAAACTTGGATTGGGCCCGTCATCAAGACTTTTGGACCAGGTATAGCTGACTCCGTAACCCACGTGATGGGTCAGTCGCTTGTTGAGGTTGATCAACAGACCGTCGAATTCCGAATACCAGCGAGAGTCAGCTTCGAAGAAATTGAAGAAGTTGGGATTGGCGGCTCCAGGAATCGCATTCGGTGCTGGTGCGGGTGGCGAAGGAACCCAGAACGTGTTCTTGAACCCGGCATCCCCCTTAGAGTCGTGCACCAGTACTTGCCCGGTCGGAGAGGGCTGATTGATATTGAAGAAGCTACCCAGGTGCACCCCGTGCGTGCGTAAATAGCTGACGTTCAGAACTACGTCTTTTACAGGTTCGAACTCCAGTGAAACGCTGTTCTGGATGCCATAGGGCTGGCGGTGATCCTTGGTGAAACGTACGACGGTGAACGGGGCCAGAAAACCCGTAGCTGGGTCGGGATAAGTCCCGTTAAACACCAGGTTGTTAAAGGCGGTTTGAAGCGGTCCCCCGGGACCTGTAGCACTGACATATCCAAATAACTGGCTTACTGAGTTGAGATCATCTTCCTGAGGCCGAAACTTCGCTTGTCCTCC
>QIAS01000271.1:0-615 GCA_003225615.1 Acidobacteriota bacterium
AACTCGTCCAGGTTACTGGCGCTAATCGAGAGGAATTTGAGGCGCTCGAGCAATGGATTATTGTGATCTTCGGCTTCTTCCAGAACGCGCCCGTTGAACGCGAGCCAGGAAGCTTCGCGATTGATGTAGTAAGCGGGATTGTCTAACGAAGGGCGAGCCATGGATGATCCGGAACTTCCGGGAAAGAGAAATACCCTCTAAGTATAAAGCACGGTCAGACTGGTTCACCGGGATTTAAGACGCAGCAAGAAGATCGAGAGTTGGACAGAGCCGTCGCCGATTAAATCTCTGGGTCATACTGGGCCGGTGGCAGACGATCTCGCAATCGAATGGCGAAATTCCAGGCACAACGAGTCCCGGCGCGCGGAAGCGCCGGGACATTGCGGGATCAGGGATTAGCGAGTTAAGACATGAAACTTGCGGCGCACCAAAGTGCCGAGGCCCACCAAACCGGTGCCCATCAGCAGCAACGAGTTTGGTTCCGGCACTGTAGCCGTACCTGTATCACTAATCACGATAAGGTCAACCGGAGTGCTCGATTGACATTTCCCGTTGTGGCCGAAGGAGGTACAGAAGGCAATGATCCCGGTGCCGAGGTCGGCGCCAGAACCTAAG
>QIAS01000271.1:635-3355 GCA_003225615.1 Acidobacteriota bacterium
TGATCGGGAACCCGTGGGTCGGAGATCATCGTGATGTGATTATGTGTAACGTCCACGCGATCACTGCAGGGAAACGCCCCGCCTTCACGTGCCGGCTCTGTCAGGCTGAAGAACTGGTTGCCCGAGACCTGAATCAGGCCGTTGTCTTTCAAATTGCAGTCAACCCCACCGTGGTCGGCAGACGATTCAGGACGCCAATCCTAAAAAAACGGGGAGCACGTACGTGCTCCCCAAGTACAGCCTCGTAAGCTTTGATTTACTTGGTTGTAGCTTCGTCGGAATCGGCCTTGGCAGCTTCGGTGCCGAGGGCCAGCGCGTATTTCTTTCCGGCAAACCGAAGCTCGGAAAGAGATCGGCTGCCGTCGTCATTTTTTCTGACCACGGCTGAATCCTGCGACGAAGAATCTTTCAACTCGAGCATGTGGGCGGGCACGGTAGCGACAACTTTCTTGCCCTTCAGGATGCTGAGTTCCACGTTCGAGCCGCTGCCGCGCCACTTTGCCTGGTACTCGCCGGCGGGGAGGGACTGACCGCTCACCACGGTTGGTCCCTGAATTTGAAATACGCCTTTGTCACCGGCAAATGCGCTGGTTGCCAGTACTAGGGCCAGTCCCAACAGCAGGCCCTTGGAAATCGTTGACAGCTTCATAGGTCTCCTTTGTTCTTTCCCGATACGTCGGGAAGCGGTTCAGGGCGGCTTTGCTCTGACCGATCGCGGAAAAACTTGCGTTTCAGCGCAAAAGGCCTACAATGCTGCGCGTCGGGGTTATGTTGAAGAGACGGGCCGCTAGACCTGCGCTCTCCACTCTGGGGTTGATCTCACCTGGGCCGCCAAACCGAGTGTGAGAGCAATCCCTTAACCCCGCAAACTTTTTTGTAAGAGTTCGGGCGAAGAAGTCTGAAGTTCCTCACCCACTCATTTGCATTGCGTCAAGGTACGTTTCGCCTCGCCGCCTGGTTCCGTTTTATTTCAACCGCGATAAAAGTTTGGACGCGGTTGGAATGCAATTGTTAGCAAAATCTGCGCAAGGCCCACGTCACACAACCACTGTTTGTTTTGTTAGTGAAGTGACGGTCTCCTGTGCAACTTGCTTATTGATCGTAGTCTCCTATCCATACACGGCGATACTTTCAGACTTTACTGAACGCAATGCACGCCCGCTTCCTAACTGCGGCTGCGTAAAGTGCTGGTGTCTCATGGATAGCAGGTCGCTCCGAAACATGTGCTTGTCCGCTAGTGGGACGAGCACGTTCGGAAGCGAACAAGTGAGAAAGCATGCAATGCACTTTCGCATCCTGTGGCTAGCGCCTGCTATCCGGATCTTGCGTTGAATAAGAATTGGAGAGTTGTTATTCGAGTTTCCCGCGGTCAATCATTGGCGACCTTCAAAACTACTTTGCCAACATTTTTTCCTTCCATAAGCAGGCGGTAGGCTGGGGTAGCTTGCTCGAAGAGGAAGGTGTGGCCGACCACAGGATTCACTCGACCCTGTTCGATCCATTCAGATAGTTGTTTCCAGGCATCGGCCATCAAGTCCGCCTTTGCCGAAAGATATGTCAGCCAGAGGCCGTGCACGCTGGCTCCTTTGGCGTAGAGAATTCGGGTATCAAGCAACGAGGGCTGGCCGGTGGCCGATCCGTAGACAATCACGCGTCCGAAGTCGCGCAGGCAACGTACGCTCTTTGCGGTATGCTCGCCGCCCAACATTTCGAAGACTGCATCCACGCCTTCTCCGTGCGTGAGTTCTTTGATGGCATCTTCATAATCGCGCTGCTTGTAATTGATCCCATGTTGCAGACCGAGTGTCTTCACCTTTTCTAGCTTCGCGTCGGAGGATGACGTGCCGTACATTTCGACGCCGAGAATTTTCCCTATCTCTACCGCCGCCGTGCCTACTCCTCCAGCCGCCGCATGAATCAGCACGCGAGCAGCCGAGCCCTTGGATGGTTTCTCGAGCAGACCTGCGTTCCAGTAAGCGAACCAGGCAGTGAAATAATTCACTGGAAACGCGGCTGCCTGTTCGTGGGACCAGGCGCTGGGAACCGGCCAGAGTAATGCTGGTCGAGCCGCGATGCGCTCGGCGAAAGCTGCCCATTGGGTGTAGCCCATCACGCGCTGCCCTGTGCTTTCCTGCACACCAGCGAATTCCCTACCGGCAATCAGGGGAGGTTTAGGAGTGCTCGGGTAACCACCTTGCAAAGTCATGATGTCGGCGAAATTGAGGCCGCCGGCATGGACGTCCACCAGTACTTCGCCAGGCTTGGGAGCGGGGTCGGGAACTTGCTGCAATTCGAGGACTTCGGGTCCATTGTGGCGGGGGATGACGAGCGCTTTCATGACCACCGAGTTTACCAGCCAAGAAAGCGGCTTGCCCAAAGTAGCCATGGGCCTGATGTTTCGGTGCTGCTTTTCCCCTGTCGGACAGTATCCTCAGGTATATACTGCCCCTGTACGATTTAAACGTAGTTTGGCCGAAGACGGAGCGCCGATCTTCTTAATTCATAGGCTCCGTTTTAAACGCTGGCTGCCGAAGTTTTCGGCATGTGGGCGGCCGGCACGGGGATAAAAGTTGGTGCCGACTCCGGCAGCATGACTCCCCGGGGGAGGTCCTCCGTGGACATGGTTCTGATACGTTTCTTATTTGTTGTAATTGTTGCAGTTGCTTGCTACTTCATTGAGCCGTTCGGGCTGCCTCACAAAATTGATGGCGCGGTCGGCG